>JBDNIA010000020.1:0-6612 GCA_041688525.1 Crocinitomicaceae bacterium
CGAGGGTTCGAAACCCTCCGACTCCACTAAAAGGGACAAACTCAATTTACTTGAGGGTTTGTCCCTTTTTTTTATAAATACACGTTTAGTTGCAAGATACAGCGTAGCAAATTGTTGATTCTTTGAGTTCGACATTAAATTCCGTTAAAACATATTTTTTCGGGGAATATCTAACTAATTAACACTTGAATTGTCACTTGTTCTTTTGATGTTTCAACTGTTAAATCTGTTCTTTAATAAGTTGTCCTAATTTTTTGGAGTACTAAATTGGTATAAAAATAAAGGAATTAAACAGACTGAATTTCACATTTTAATTTATTCAAATTTCCACTATTTCCAAAACACAGCGTACACGACAGCTAGAATTAGCATTATGGCAAACGAGTAAATAGTAGACTCGTTTTGAATAACTCTTTTGTCAAAGCAATTCCTTTGGAATCATCTCTACCTTTGTTTTGAGACTCGCTTTTGGTTATAATTATAAAAATCGTCAAAAGAGCAGAGGAAGGAAATAAAGAAACTGCCGCGTTATATGACAAAATAGGACTTTCGAATTATGCGGCTATCGAAGCTTTTGTAAGATGGCGCTTTTAAAATAATTTGCAGAATTAATCTTCTTCATCGTATTCTTCCTCTTCGTCATCGTCGAATTCATCATCATCATCATCAGATGAATTGACTAAATACTTGCTATAGTCTTCGTCAAGGTCTTCATCTTCGTCTCTTCCGAATAAATCGATATCTTCATCGAAATCATCATCGTTGTCAACATAAACGTTGTCTTTACCACTTTTGCGGTAAGCTTCCATTTTCTTTGTCTTTGGACCTTCATTCTCACGAGCTGCCGGAGCTTTGACTACTTTTTTGCGAACCTCTTTGTTTACTTCGGCAACAAATGGGGTAGGAGCGTCATCTGAACTTGGTCGAGAAAACTCTCTTTGGCCCGAACCTCCGCCGTCTCTTGGACTAGATTCTCGTCTTGGAGCATCACCAGCTGGGCGTGCTGGTCTAGAATTGGGACGATCTTCTGCTTGCTTAACTGCAATTGGTCGGCCGCTTACTAGAGATCCATCGAGATTTTTTATAGCATCCTGTGCTTCGCCGTTATCCGGCATTTCTACAAATCCAAATCCTCTAGATTTTCCCGTTTCTCGGTCCAAGGCAACTGTTGCCTTGTTAACTTTTCCATATGTTTCAAAAAGGGAGGAAAGTTGTTGATTGTCGACACCAAAGTCTAATTTGGCAACAAAGATGCTGATCATAATTTAATCGTTGACGTAAAATGTTTCATTCGTTAATAAAATCAAGCGCATAGCGCTAATTCCGACGAAATTACAGTTTTTTTTCGTGCGAACAAATACAATTAAGAAAAAGAGCTTTAATAAGCCGATTTTCTCTCTAATTATTGCGTGCTGTTTTAAAAAAAAAAGAATAAACCTAGTCAATATTTCCTTTATAGAAGATTGATTTAGAGCACGTTTAGACTTTTTTATCTTATTGTTTGTTCATCCCCTAATAATCACGGAATAGGCAATATGCTGATTATGGCAAAGTCTTGTTTTCTTGAAAGAAAGAAAACAAACTAAATTATCATTCAGATATCTCAAAGGAATTAAACCATCGGCCACATCATTTATATCGGCCATCATTGTAAATGGTTAAAATACTTCTTTATTGAAACGATTGTATCCAGTGAATTATAGCTGAATAATTTCAGGTTTATTCATTAAGTTTGAATGGTTGTCTGTTAATCAGCGATCGACCAAGTGTAAGTTCATCGGCATATTGAAGCTCTGTACCAATTGCGACACCTCGCGATAAACAGGTAATTGTGATGTTAAATGGCGCCATTTTTTTATAGAGATAAAAATTAGTTGTGTCACCTTCCATGTTTGCACTTAAAGCGAAAATAATTTCTTTAACGACGCCGTTTTCTAATTTTTCTAATAGTTTGGGAATATTTAAATCGGCTGGGCCAATACCGTCCATTGGAGAGATAATACCGCCCAAAACATGGTAAATTCCTTTGAAATAATTCGTCGACTCTAGCGCAATAACATCGCGGATGTCTTCTACTACACATATTTGTGAATTGTCTCGTGCTGGGTTTTCACAAATTGAGCACAAATCAACATCGGATATATTGCCGCACGACTTGCATTTTTTCACTTTCTTTTTCATTTCAATGAAGGCATTTGAGAATCGTTCGATTTCAGTTTGGCTTCTGGTTAGCATTTGTAAAACGAGTCGAAGCGCGGTTTTCTTTCCTATCCCGGGTAACGAAGAAAGTTGATCAACAGCCTCATCTATGTATTTAGATGGTATTTTCATTGCTCTAAAGTTACGTATATTCGATAGTTCTAGGAAGAAAATTGCCAAATGTCCCCTGAAAATTTTACTTTTTTGACATTTGAACTGCTTTCATTCCCTTATATTTGTATTTCAAAAAAAAAGAATGGAAATAATACGATTCGAACTGTTTGGCTTGCATCTTCAGGAACCTATGGCATTGCTTACAAACTGGATGATTGCAAGCTTCTCATTCTTCGCTTATTCTAATCTAAAACGAAACGTCTCTGTTTTTCAAAATTACTGGAGAAACTTTTACCTGATTTTAGGGATTTCTATGATCATCGGAGGACTGGGTCATTTGTTCTTTTATTATACAGGAATACCGGGAAAATTTCCAAGTTGGAGTCTAGGTGTTTTAGCAGCTGCATTTTCTTCTTTTGCCATTATTTCAATTTGGCCAAATGAAAAGCAACAAAAAAGTCTTTGGATACTTGTAATTGCAAAATCTGCAATTTTATTAATTGTGGCCATAGCATCGCGTAATTTTATATTTATTGCAATCGATAATAGCATGGCCTATGTATTCTTTTGTGGATTCATGGGGTATAGATTATTCAAAAAAAAATATATGGCCATGAAGTATATTGTTATTGGAGTGCTTGTTTTGTTGCCTTCTGCTTTTATTTTTGGGTTAAAATTAAACGTACATCGCTTCTTAAACAAAGACGATTTAAGTCATCTTTTTATGATTGGTTGTATAGCCTTCTTTTATCTAGGAGTTAAACGAATGCAAACAATAGAAGTAAAGCTTATTGCAAATTAAATATGGAAAAAACCAAGGTAAATATTAAGAATAAACGAGCTCGTTTTGAATATCACTTGGAGGAATCTTTTACGGCGGGTATGGTGCTTTCTGGCACGGAAATCAAGAGTATTCGAAATAATAAAGCGAGTATTCTTGAGGCGTATTGCATCTATGACAAAGGAGAAGTTTGGATTCGAAACATGTTTATTAATGATTATGAAAATTCATCTTTTTACCACCACAAACCGCGTGGCGATCGCAAATTACTGTTGAATAAAAAGGAGATTAAGAAAATCGAGAAATGGATGAAGGACAAGGGTAATACCATCGTTCCATTGAAGATTTTTATCAATGAAAAAGGTTGGGCGAAAATCGAAATAGTATGTGCAAAAGGTAAAAAATTGTTCGACAAGCGTGAGGATCTAAAAGCAAAAGACGATCAAAGAGCGATGGATCGTGCTTTGAAAAGCTAAACTACAAAAAACCTAAAGTCAATAAATGTAACCAGCGATTGTCTAAGAGCAGGAAAATTGTGGTAATGGGGAAAATCACATAGAGACTTAGTAAGTACGAAAAGACAAAACTGGGTGACTTTTTTCGATAGTAAAAAAGAAGAGAAGGAAAAGCAAATAACAACATGGCATAAGGAAGAAATGCACTGAAGCATAAATCAAGTTTATATACTTTTATTTTATTCTGAACGGGATGTGCAATTTCCATAGGGATATGGAGTAAACGCGATTTTGCAATATAAGCTTTTGGAAAGGCGTGAAAATCACTGTAAATTCCTTTCTCAATGTGCATTTCTCCATTTTTTTCTAATAGGATGGGATGAACAAAATTAAGTGCTATTCCACCTTTTTCTTTGTGTGACCAACCAATGAACTGATCTTGCTCATAAATATGGGGTAAAAATGTATCTGTAAGCAAGAAGAAAAAAACAAGAGCACAAATAATACTGCCTGTTTTATATATTTTCCATTTTTTACCATTCGTCAAGTCATGGAAATAGCGATCATTGGACAATTGCTCTCTTCTTTTTTGATTTTCATATCTTTTCCGTGCCTCTTTAATTTTGTCATCTTTGGTTTTATCGTGTCTGATTGAATTAGATCGAGATTGTGCTTTGGGCCGTTTTGGATCCAGATGCGCCATCAAAATAGCATATGATTCTTGTAGATTGGCGAATAAATTGGCGGCTTCTGGATGTGAATTTTTATCTGGATGTAATTTCATCGCCAGTTTCCTGTAAGCGCGCTTTACATCTGATTGCGTTGCCAGTAAAGGCAAACCTAAATTATCATAATGTTCCTTCACGATGCTCTCTTGGGTTCGACAGGACTGTTGCGGACCGATTTATTTTTCCACTTTCTGTATAAACGAATTCATCGCATAAGTAATATGTTTTAGGGAGTTCATAGGCTTTGAAGATGAGTAATAAATCTGACTTGTCGAAATCTGGCCAAACGGTATTTTCAAAATACATTACCATTTTTTCGCCCCATTTTAAACTAGGTTCTTTCCAAAGGAAAAATTGACAGTCCAAAAATTTAGACCAACTATTTTCGAGCAGTTCAGGATGAATTTTATAACTGCCCGTATTGATGACAAAATCTTTTCTTCCGAGCCATTTGAAGGTTTTATCCGAAATTAGGTCGACCAAATCATTTGTTATTAGCTCGTCTACTGCCAATTCAGGCGCATGTATGACCAATTGACCAGCTTGAGATGAAAAATGAATGCCAGAAAGTGCATTGAAATAATCTTCCTGGTGATAACCAACTTTGCGTAATGCAACGTGTGAAACTGTTTCTGTCATACCAAAACTGTGGTAAACAGTTAGTTTTTTTTCACAAAGTAATTCTTCAAGATCTTTAGCTATCGGACCACCTCCGACGAGTATGATTTTAATTTCTTGCAACTTTTCCAAATCGTATAGACGCGATTCCTTTAATTGTATTGGAACAAGCGCAATGAAATCAAGTGGCATCTCAGTGAACTCTAAAGGTCTTTTTGAAGGTGTAGTTAGATGTATAGAATAATTTCCTTCATGTGCGCGTGTGAGCATCATTTTACCGGCAATGGTATCCAGATTTAGGCACAAAAGAGACTTTGTTTTTTTAGTGAAATTAAAAAATGTATTGGTTTTTCGAGCTGATTTTTTTAAAATAGAAGTCGAGTAGGAGAGAAGCTTAGGCTTTCCTGTTGAACCAGAAGTTTGCAGTTTAACAGAACCATTATTTTCTAGGGTAGAAATGAATTGCTCAACCTTGGCTTTATCAAGAAAGTTTTCAGAAAATGATAATAGGAACATCTTGGTATGAATATTGAATGACAGAAAATAAAGTTAATATTTTTCTTTGGAATTGGCTTCCATCGAGAAAAATGATATATTCGATTTAGAATTAGAAATTATGAAAAAGACAATAGTGGGATTTTTTTTAGTCGGCGTTACTTTAATAGGCTTTGCATTTACCAATAATCAAAACGCAAAGAAAGCGACAATTACTAGAGAAGAAGTGTCGGGTATCAATTTCCAGAATTTAAGTTTGGAAGATGCAAAGAAGCTGGCAAAAGAGACGAACAAATTAATTTTTATCGATGTATATACTTCTTGGTGCGGCCCTTGTAAAATGATGGCAAAAGGGCCATTTAAAGAGGAGAAAGTAGGGAAAATATTCAACGAGCAATTTATCAATTTGAAAATTGACGCAGAAAAAGATGCAGATGGACCTTTCGTAAGTCGTGCATATAGCGTTCGTGCCTATCCAACTATGATTTTCATTAATGGTGAGGGCAAATTGATTAAAACAGTTATCGGTTATCAAAACGCAGAAGCACTTTTAATGCATGGTGAGATGAGAAAATAAACCCGTTTATTTAGAGAAAATATTAAAAAAAAATGCCTCGATGAAAATCGAGGCATTTTTTTTAATCGTGGGGAGGGAAATTATTTTCCTTCTTCCATTTTCTTTTTCAACGCAGACAAGGCATCCAAATCTCCTAATGTAGATTTCTCATTGCTGCTGTTTAAAGAATTTACTGCATTTGAAGAGTTGCTAGCAGATGGTTTTTTAGAACCTGTAGGCTTTGCAGCTGGACGATCTTCGCCTTCTTCGAATGTACGTGTGTGCGAAACAACGATTTTCTTAGAGTCTTTGTTGAATTCAATTACTTTGAAATCTAAAGTATCTTCGATTTTAGCGTTAGTTCCATCTTCTTTACGTAAATGTTTCGCTGGGCAAATTCCCTCAACACCGTACGGTAAAGCGACGATACCAGATTTATCTTTGTTCTCAATAATTGTTCCTTGGTGCACTGAACCTTCACCGAAGATGGTTGCAAATACTTCCCATGGATTTTCTTCCAATAGTTTGTGTCCTAAAGAAATTCTTCTGTTCTCTCTATCGATTTCTAAAACTACAACTTCCATGTCGTCTCCTACTTTGCAGAATTCTGATGGATGTTTGATTTTTTTCTGCCATGAAAGGTCAGAAATATGAATCAATCCGTCA
>JBDNIA010000142.1:0-3843 GCA_041688525.1 Crocinitomicaceae bacterium
AATCCATTCAAAGAAAAATCAGACTTACTGGAAACTTGGATCAATGGAGAAAACACCATTTTTAAATCAGCTGCGTTAGTTGACATTCGAGGAAATTATAATTTATTGATTGATGGAAAATCGTTTCCAATCGTTATTGAGGGATCGGCTGACAAGCCAACTGCTAAAATTGCATACGTTAATACTTCAGCAGAATCGAAAGACAGTATTAAAATCACTCCTTTCATTGAAGCTACTGGAAATGATGTTGTAATACAATTCACAATCAATAATGACGAATGGAAAGGTTCGGTAAATTTAAAAGGGAAATACACTGAAAAATTTGGAGTTTTTGAAGGTGCTGGTCAATTGCCAACTGGTAGCTGGATCAAATGGTCTGGCGTTCGAAATAAAAAATTTAAAGAAAAAACAGACCACAAACTTTACAAAGTTAGAGACCTTGCTCCCAATATCTACCACCCAATTATGGCTTATGGTCGCGTGAGCGATTCTTTGTCGAACAGTCTTGTCATTCAAAATGCCACGCTTTGGACAAACGAAACCGACGGAAAAATCCAAAAAGGAAACATTGTTATTTCCAATGGAAAAATAACTGCTATTGGTCCAAACGCGTCTGGTTCTGGTCGACAAATTGATGGAACGGGCATGCATGTCACACCTGGAATAATAGATGAACATTCCCACATTGCTATTTCAAAAGGAGTAAACGAGGGTGGTCAGGCCATTACAGCTGAAGTTTCTATTGCCGACGTCGTCAATTCAGATGACATCAATATTTACCGCTAACTTTCAGGCGGTGTTACCGCAGCTCAATTGTTACATGGTTCGGCGAATCCAATCGGTGGTCAATCCGCGTTAATTAAATTGAAATGGGGATATAGTCCAGCTCAAATGTTGATTCCAAATGCGCCTAAATTTGTCAAATGTGCTTTGGGTGAAAATGTGAAGCAAGCCAATTGGGGGGATTTCAATACGGTTCGTTTCCCACAAACTAGGATGGGCGTTGAACAAGTTTTCTACGATGGATTCAATCGCGCAAAGGCCTATGAAAAAGAAAAAACCAAAGCAGTTTACCGAACAGATTTAGAACTAGAAGTTTTACTTGAAATTTTAAATTCCAATCGATTTATAACTTGCCACTCCTATGTTCAAAGTGAGGTCAATATGCTTATGCATGTTGCTGATTCCATGGGTTTCAGAATAAACACATTCACACATATTTTGGAAGGCTATAAAGTCGCTGATAAAATGGCGAAGCACGGCGCGGGAGGCTCTACTTTTGCCGATTGGTGGGCGTACAAATTCGAAGTAAAAGACGCAATTCCATACAATGCGCAGATGATGCAAGAACAAGGTGTAGTCGTTGCTATTAATTCGGATGACGCAGAAATGGGACGAAGACTAAATCAAGAAGCGGCAAAAGCAGTGAAATATGGCGGCATGAATGAAATTGATGCATTGAAATTAGTAACGCTGAATCCTGCCAAATTACTTCACCTAGACGATAGAATGGGAAGTTTAAAAGTTGGTAAAGATGGCGATATCGTCCTCTGGTCGGCGCATCCACTTACTGCTGAAGCCAGAGCGGAAATTACAGTTGTCGATGGGCAAATTTTATTCGATAGAGATGCTGCTTTAAAATTGCAACACAGAGATGCCACGGAAAAAGCGCGTATTCTTTCCTTGATGTTAAAAGCAAATGAAGAAGGAGAAAAGAAAGTGCCATTCTTCAAAAAAGGAAATAAATTTTACCACTGCGATACTATTGGTCAAGAAGGAACTGAAAACGAAAATCATCATTAAGCCATGAAATACATTTTACACATAGCAATCTTCTTTGCATTTTCGACTTTTGGTCAGCAAAAGAAAACGATTTTACTTACGAATGCCTATTTACATGTTGGAAACGGTGAAACCATAGAAACAGCTGCCGTGGGAATCAAGAATGGAGAAATCACTTTGGTGAAAAATTCACTGACCTACTCGTATTCGGTGACCGATTGGGACACGATTATTGATTTGAAAGGTCAGCACATGTATCCTGGTTTAGTTGCGCCAAATTCCACTTTAGGTCTAACAGAAATTGATGCCGTTCGCGCAACTCGTGACTATGACGAAGTTGGAACCATGAACCCACACATTCGCGCTTTGATAGCCTACAATGTTGAATCAGAAGTAATAGCAACTGTTCGTAGCAATGGTGTTTTGATTACTCAAATTACGCCTAGAGGTGGAATCATAACTGGAAGTTCATCTGTTATGCACTTGGATGGCTGGAACTGGGAAGATGCGGCTATTTCTATTGATGATGGAATTCATTTGAATTGGCCTTCCTCATTTCCTGGGCGGAGCAAAGCCGTTGATAAAGCAGAAGAGTCCAAACGAAAGGGCGAATATGAAAAGAAAAAACGTGAGATTTATTCTTTTTTCGCAACCGCTAAAGCCTATGCGGAAAAAAATAATCGCGAGCTTCCTGAATTACGCTTGGAAGCAATGAAAGATTGTTTCCATGGAAAAAAACGCGTTTATATTCATGCCAATGAATTACAACAATTATTAGATATCCTAGATTTCACACGCCATTTTGATTTGAAATTTCCTGTAATTATTGGCGGATACGATAGTTATTTAATCTTGCCTCAGTTGCGAGATTCTAAAATTCCAGTGATGTTGCCAAGAATTCATAGTTTACCTGAAAACGAAGATGACCCAATTGACTTACCATACCGTTTACCCGGGATTTTAAGAGAAGCTGAAATACAATTTTGTTTGCAAAACGAAGGCGATATGGAAGCTATGAATGCTAGAAACATTCCATTTTTAGCTGGTCATACAACTGGTTTTGGCTTAAGCCGTGAAGATGCTTTGCGATCCGTTAGCTTGAGCGCATGCGAAATTATGGGTATAGACAAAGACTACGGAACAATTGAAATTGGTAAAAAAGCGACACTTTTTGTTAGTAAAGGAAGTGCCTTTGATATGATGACGAATAATGTAACAATGGCTTTAATGAACGGTATTTGGGTTGATCTTGACGACAGACAGAAGCAACTTTATCGAAAGTACCAGGAGAAATATAAGCAGTAAGCGCGATCTGCTGGACGGTCAATTATTTCGTCATTCTAGGACTCACTCCAAAAAAGCATGACACATTGTTAAATCATCGATCTTCGAATGATAAGGTGAAAAAATCACATAAAAAGTGCCTATTTTGCCCTCTCTCATTTTAAGTATAAACTCAAATTTTGTTAATTGACCATTAACCTTTTAAGTTTCCAAAACTCAGACGCTCTTTTTTTGTTAACTTTGAGAGAGAACATTAATAATTATTAAAAACTAAAATAACATGGCTTTTGAATTACCAAAATTAGGATACGCATACGACGCATTAGAACCGAATATTGATGCGCGCACGATGGAAATCCATTACACGAAACACCACCAAGGATATACAAATAACTTAAATGCTGCAATTGAAGGCACACATATGGCCAATATGAGCATCGAAGAAATCCTGAAAGTTGGTAAAGACAAACCTGCCGTTCGCAACAACAGCGGTGGTTACTACAATCATGAATTATTCTGGTCTATCATGGGGCCAAATGCTGGAGGCGAGCCAACTGGCGCTTTAGCTGATGATATTAAAGCAACATTCGGTTCATTTGAAGCTTTCAAAGACGAATTTGCCAAAGCAGCAGCTACGCGTTTCGGTTCAGGTTGGTCTTGGCTTTGTGTTTGCGAGGGCAAATTATGCGTTTGTTCTACGGCAAACCAAGACAACCCTTTGATGGGCGAAGGTTGCGAAGGAACACCAATTTTAGGACTTGATGTTTGGGAACATGC
>JBDNIA010000143.1:0-2960 GCA_041688525.1 Crocinitomicaceae bacterium
AGTTCACTACGGAATGCATTTGAAACAGTTTCGTAGTAATCTGGAGTAGTTAAAAATCCAGTAGAGCTCCCGACCATGCATTCACTGCTCAGCAGTGCTACTCCGGGAGTAAATGTCAATGTTCCACTTTCGTTGCTGTGCCAAGCAAGTTCGCCTTCTGCAAACATTCCTAACGGATTGCCATCTTGATCTTTTTTGCCCGAAACCCGCATAACATGCCGTCCTGTAGTTGGATCGATTTCCTGCATACGAGCAATATTAGATAATCTCAGTTTATCAATATCATCAATACTGGGATCGTTGGCTATTGCAAGTTTTATCACCTGACTCCAGGTCTTTCCTGCATATTTTTTTAAGATGTTATAGCGTATGCCATACCGAGTGTCGCCCCACTTCATCAACCATTCTGTTTGATTTTTCCAATTTAGATTACAATCTCTAATAATCGTAACTAAGTTAGTCAAGTGCAGCTGGCCGATTTCATTCCATTCTTCTACACTTAATTTTTCAAAATTAACATCGTCAATGAACACGCCGAATCGGCCTAGCCCTGGTATTTTTGAAACTCTCATAATCTAATTTTCTCGGTTAGAATATTATTTAAGAGAGTTTTGAAAGTTTAACACTAATATTGATTAGCTTAGATCTACCCATTCTGGAGTAGTACCGCTTGTGTTTTGATAGCCTTGGAATTTATTTGTTGTAGTATTGTACACTATCATTCCAAAGGCAGGAGCCGCCGGTAAGTCTATAGTTGCGTACAACCCAGTTTGTATAACTGGAGCACTTAATGTACCTTTACTATTAAATGTAAAAAATAAATTATCGTTTGCAACTGCGCCTGCAAGACTTGACTGTACAATAAACAACAGCTTTCCTGGAACCATACTTGAATCGGCTACAACTACATCATCAACTTGGGCTGCGATTGTTGCAGCTCGCACAAATGTGCTGCCGTCGAATCCTTTGAAAAGCGTTCCGCTCAGCAAGTCGTTTTGTTGCACTATAACTGGCAATAAATTAGTCCCTCTAGATATTTCTGTCGCAAACCACGGACTATCGCCGGAGTCAATAACTCCGCCGGCTACTAAAAATGGTAAATTGATATCATCTTGCCATATTCTAATAGACATTCTATCAGTCGTTGAACCAAATATTATGTCATTACTGAGCGATGTGAATGTGTTTCCTTCGATTGTCAAGGAAGAAGTATGCAAGCTAGAATTTATACCGTCAACTAACAGTGTAGAATCGTCTGCAAATATACTACCGTTGACATCGCCAGTATGATATCCTTCTGAGTTACCAGTTACATTGCCGACCACGTTACCAGTTACATTACCAACCACGTTACCAGTTACATTGGAAAATACTGGACCAACAATGCGTCCACTCACCGCATCAACTAACAAGGTTGAATCATCTGCAAAGACTGACCCTTTTAAATCTGCTTCGATTAGACCTTCGAATGCAGATAAATCAACACTAGCACTGATTTCGTTAGTAGTTCCGTTATAGGAAAAACTAATGCCTGTGTGGTTTGCATTATTTGTAAGCACTGTTGCAGCAGCATCCTGCGCATCGCTGTCTGTATAACCTGTAATACCAACGCCGCCTACAGTGGCTCCGTTGCCAACAAATAATCGTTGGGTATCTGTTACGTATATTAATTCTCCTGCCGCCAACGGTTGCGTCATTGCTGATCGTTCTGCGTCAGTGCCTCTGCGAATTTGTAAGGGCATATTTTAACTCCTGGAATTTTCCTGTATAGTATATTTATGCCGCCCTGTTCAGAACCTATAGTCAAAAAAATAGGACTCCGAAGAGCCCTATTAACTACTACTATTATGATTTAGTTTTTTTGCAATCTTTCAATCTCATCAGCAGCTTCATCTAATAGATCCGCAATACGGTCAGGCTTTCCTTCCACAGCCGCTAGTCTGCCCGGAATTTGTCTACGTATATCTGCCCGCTTACGTAGCCGGAACAGCAAGCTCTGTTCTGCTACAGGCAAATCGCTTTCATCTTTCATACCATCTCCATCATCTTTCATACCATCTCCATATAGTTGCGTACCCAAGCCAACCGAGTCTGTTCATCCATCTCAGTATATTGTACTATGTTTTCACGGATCTTGTCAATCAATCTATAATACTCTTCGTCAATGTTGTGCTTGATGTCATTCTTCAAATCTACCAACTTGTCAGTTTTTGGATTACGAGCCACCCACTTTGATGTCAAGTAGTAAGGGCTTTTGATCTTAAACGCTGCTCCGTCGACAGTGTAGGCAACATAACCCTCATAACGACAATCCTTGACCATCTGCTTCAGCTGAGCCACAGTTACTGTGCAGCAATCTGGCACATAGCAGTTGAGCCGTTTGGCCAAATCTTGCAATACAACTGGGTTGTGCCCCACTTGACTTCCCCATACTTTTTCGCGATAGCCCAGCAGGTACATACCAGATTGTTCAGGAACAATATGTGGATCACTTGGATGAACACACTCAAACATAGCAGTTAAATCACGGCAGAAATTAGTACCCAAAATTTTCAACCAGTCGGCCAACGGTGCATGAGTTATCATCATTTCTTTAGCATAGTCAACAAATTCACTGTTGGTGCTACCGGTAGTACTTACCAACAGTTCACCATTATGCACAGTGACTGCTGCCATGAAACCGTTTACCTTGCGATGTGCAGTAATTTGAGTGTTGTCTGCCAACACCGGAGCATCCGCCTCAACGCCGTAGTTGTAGATTTTCCGAAAAGGGTACGACACCAAATTGAAGTCAGCATCCACAATGGTTCCCCGGCATTCCTCGAGAAACTTGTTCCACAAATTGTTGTAAAATACATTCTTCTTGTATTTGAGTACAAACATGTTGTAGCCACACTCTTTCATGTTAACCAATCCGGAGGTAGCTACATACTGTTTCAATTCATCTTTAAACATACCAG
>JBDNIA010000144.1:0-2804 GCA_041688525.1 Crocinitomicaceae bacterium
TGTCCTTCGTCATTTTGTTTTCCTCCAAATTGTTTAACAAAGTCCAATTCGCCTAGCGTATCAAGTTTCAATAAATAAGCATCTTTGAAACCTACACTGTTGAAGGTTGGTCCACCTAGACTATGAAATTGAGCCCAGTTACATTTGAAATAACCTGTAATATAGGTGTTTCCTGCTGTGTCAATAGAAATAGATCTAGAAGAGAGGTCACTATCTGATCCGAAAGAACGATGCCAAATAGGTAGACCATTATTATTTGTTTTTAGAACAAATATTTTCTTTGAATAGGAATTGGTTATGGCTAAATTTCCTATTGAAGTTTCATAATACAGCGTACCTAAGAAATCTCCAGTAACATATACCTGACCAGTTGAATTAACCTCCAAATCATATGGAAGTGATGTGCCAGCCTTTAGTTTATTCAACCATAAAAATGTGCCAGAAGGTGATAGTTTTGATAAAAACCCGAGGTTGAATGCCGCATTGTTAATCGTAGTTCCTGAGAAAACCAATGTATCGGAAAATTGACCGGTTAAGAAAATATTATTTTGAGGATCACAGGATACGGCTAATCCTCTTTCTTCATATTTAGCTTGTCCAGTTTTAACCCAAATAGCTATACCAGTTGAACTATACTTTGAAACGAACATGTCAAAATTAGGAGTGTTCGTTGAAGGATCAGTGGTACTTGTTAATATTACGCCGGCAATATTGCTTGCGCCTTCAAATTGTCCCGTAATAATGACATTGTTCTGACTATCAGTGGTAATTCCATAACTATTTTCTGATCCAGCTCCACCTTGAGAAATAGCCCAAATTACGTTTCCAAGATTATCTAATTTTAAAACGAAAATATCTTTGGAGTTGGAAACAGACGTTAACACGGTGGTTCCAAATGTGGCTTGACCAAAATATTGACCTACTACCACGATATTGCCATTTGCGTCCAGCGCTAAATCAGTTGGTTTGTCTGAAAAAGATCCACCAAATCTTTTAACCCATATTAAAACACCTGAAGAACTGTATTCCGAAACGTATATATCTGTATTACCCGTACTTGTAACTGTAGCAATTGCATTCCCAAAATTAGTTCCTCCTGATATGTATCCGGCCACGTATTGATTTCCAGAATTATCTACTTCAATATCGATTGCTTCATTAGTGGTATTGCTCGTTGTGTTGTTAGCCCAGAATGTCTGCGCCTGAAAGTTGAATGAAAGCAGAAAACAAAGAAAAAGAAGAATATTTTTTTTCATCTGTATAGATAGGGAAACACTAAGTTAACGAACAATTTGACAAAAGGAGTGAAAATTATTTGAGAAAGCAACAAAAAAAAAGTCTCTACTTTTCAGAAGAGACTTTTTAATTAAAGTTTTAAATATCTTACAATCCTGAAAACGCTGTGTTTTCAGCAAATTTCAAGAATTCTTTATCTTCTTTTGCTTTAGATTTCATTGAAGCATCTTTCGCAATTGAGCTTTGCAAATTCGATATTACATCAGCAACTTTATCCATACGAGCAGAAGCAACAGCTTTCAAGTAATATCCTTGAGCAGTTTCTTTGTCAGGAGAGTTATTGACAGTTGAAATACCACCAGAAGCATTCCCATTCAAGATTTGAGCAAGCGCTTTATTGTAAGTGGCTCCAGAACCAAAATCAGAAACAGCTTCAGCATATTTACCTTCGTAAACCTTCAAAATACCCATGTTGTATGTATTGTCAGCTCCTGAACCTTTACCTTGCAACAACAATTTTTTAGCACTTGCTCTGTCGCCAGAAGCACCAGCAATAGCACCTAAGTTATTTTTAGCTATTGCATTGTCTTTAATGTTATTTGCTTTCTCAAATTCAGCTTTCGATTCAGCCATTTTATTTTGCATGTAATAGACACATCCAGCATTGTTAAATGCTCTGTGATCTGTTGGGTATTTTCTTTCAGCTGCCTTGTAGATAGCTAATTTCTGATTTAAGTCTTGTATCAAGGAAGAAGCAAACAACATCTCCTCCAAATTCAATGAATCTGGTTTTGTTGTAGCGATAGTCTTTAATTCTTCATCTGTAAATCCAGTTTTGTCGTAAACAACTTTGATTTCAGAACGACGTAACTTAGGGAAAATGTTTTTATCTAAGTAAGTGAAGGTTTTGCCCATGTTTCGCATTTCTGTTTCACGAGTTGCAGGATCTTTATGCATTTCCAAAACACGAATAACTAAATTTTTCTCATCAGAATTCATTTCTGATTTTTCTAACTCAGTTTTGAATCCAGCGTAATCTTCGCCACGTCCATCCATTTTGTAGATTTCAGTTTGACCAGCAGTATTGCCAGCTTTCTTGGCTAAACTCATTGAAGCATTTTTACCTGCAGTTGCACGGTCCGTTGATAAGGTATTGTTTTTGTCTTCTTCACCTTCTGGAGAAGCATAACCAATCACATCAATCGTTTTGATTGAAATACGCTCATTCATTTGAACTTTCTGCATCCAAGCTTGTAGACCTACGATATCTGCATCAGCTAATTCTCCAGCTTTTACTATAGATTTACCTTTATCGTAATTGATTTGAGCCATTTCAGCGTACTCGATAACACGTTTGAAATTATCTTTCTCCATTATTACACGGTAATCCTTGTTTACCAATAAGGGAGTTATGATAGTTCCTTGACAGATTACTGTCTCCTCAATTTGGCCTTTTACTTTACCGCCTTTTGAGATTGTTCCTGTAATTTTCAATTCGGTATTAGCGTACTCGGGTTTGTAAGCAACTACGTCGTAGTATGTCATTTTACCACCTGGCTTATACTGAA
>JBDNIA010000145.1:0-15133 GCA_041688525.1 Crocinitomicaceae bacterium
AATTTCCATATGTTTTAGTATTTGCTTGCAAATGAAATTCAACATCCTTAGCTTCTGGATTTGGAAAGTTGACATAAGAAGTCGGAAGTTTGTCGTCTTCACGGACAATCCAAGCTTTGTCGGTTTTCAAAATATCGTTTTCAACGCCGTGAAGAAAATGAGTAAACCATTTGTTCATCATAGAAAATGGAGGAGGGCCGCCATGTCCATCTTGATGATAAAAAATTTGTGAAGGAAGTCCCATTTTTTGAGCTTCCGCATAAATCCGATAACTGTGTTCAGCCATTACGTTCCAATCGTTGAAACCGTGCGACATTAACAAAGCCGCTTTCATGTTTTTCATCAGCGGCAAATAATCGCGACTTGCCCAAAAATCATTGAAATCACCCGTAATTCTATCTTCACCGGGCACCAAAATTTTATCTCTGACTTCTAAGTCGTTTCGTTTGCGATTTGCAATATCCCCACTGTGAACAAAATCGTACAAAACATCCATATCTTCACCTAAATAACCACCTGGCGATCTTACCAAACCATTTGAACGGTAATATTTGTACCAAGATGTCACAGGTGCAACGGGAATAATTACTTCCAATCCTTCTACACCTGTTACTGCGGCAGCCACGCAAAGTGTTCCATTGTAAGATGTTCCCGTCATTCCAACTATTCCTGTACACCAAAATGTCTTAATTTTTTCAGTTCCTTTTCTTGTCGCAAAACCGTCGGCACGTCCGCATAACCAATCGATAACAGCTTTTGGTGCTAAGGTTTCATTTTTCCCACCTATTGTTGGACTTCCATCCGAAAGTCCAGTTCCAGGAGAAGAGGAATAAACCATCACAAAACCTCTTTTTACCCATTGTTGGTCAAAGATCATGGATTCCATTGGTCGGCCTGTTTTTTGTTCCACATCTGGGTGTTTATGTGGCGGGGGAATAGCTCCGATTTCGTGATTTACATCCCAAAAATAGTTTTTTGAATTTCCGCCAACTCCAGAAAAGTACGGGCTTGTCATATAAATTACGGGCAATTTCAAGCTTTCTGTTTCCGTTTGTTTTGGTCGAGTTAAAAACACATGCATTCGGTCTAGTTTGCCATCTCCATCACTATCGAAAGTCGTTTCAACCCACAATTGTTCTTTTATCCATTCTTGCGGATCACTAAATCCTGGAACTATTTGCGCTTCTCCGTTAGAAAAAAGAGGTATTATTTTTTTATTTGCAGTTTGAGAAAATGCAGACATCGCGCAACAAATAAAAATGCAAATATTGATGATTGAATAATGTCGGTTTTTCATATATTTATAGGTATTATTTGTACTAGCGAACTTAGTCAAAAAAATAGAAGTTTGAAGAGTTCGAAATTGAATTTATTCCGAAAAATACAAACAAAAACAGGTGAAATCTTGTTATAACTAAAAACCAAGTAATATGTTTTCTCTGTTTAAGTCAAAGTCACCCGTAGAAAAATTAACAAAACAATACCAAGATTTAATGGCTGAGGCGCATAAGTTGTCTACTTCCAACCGATCGGCGAGTGATGCGAAAGTGAAGGAAGCAAACGATATTCAGGATAAAATCGAAGCACTTTTAAAAGAAAAAAAGTAATGGTTTCAGCTAAAGATTTTAACGAGCTTGATCTAAATCGAATCATTGAAATGGCTTGGGAGGACAGAACGCCTTTTGAAGCCATTGAATTTCAATTTGGAACGGCAGAGTCTGACGTTATTAAAATCATGCGTGCCAACTTGAAACGGTCGAGTTTTAATTTGTGGCGAAAAAGGGTAAATAGTGGCGTTAGTCAAAAACATTTGTATAAACGAAGTGATGAAATCAGCCGTTTTAAGTGCACACTACAAAGGAACATAACTGGAAATAAGATTTCTAAAAGGTAACAAATCAAGTTCGATTTCCACACTAGAAATTACCTTTTTCAGCTTCATATGTTTTTTTTCCTAGCTGAAGTTGAAAACCTATTTGGAATAAATCATAAGATTTTCGAGGAGATTCCTCAACAAAATTAACGGCATATCCATATTGGATAAACAGGCGGTGAAAGACAGAGCCATTGTTCTGACTAAAGGTCATTCCTAAATGAATATTCGGTTCTAGGTAGTTTTGTGAGCGCTTGCCTATGCTTGCTTTGTATTCCGTGCCCACATAAATTTTAGTATACCAAAAGCGATTTTTTGAAAACGATTGACGCCACTTATTCCCGCTAAAAATTGCTTGGAAAGGAATAGTAGCGATATTGTATCTACCGCGAATAGCTCCGTATAAAGCAGATTTTGAATGTATTCCAGCCAAAAATTCGAGTTCAAGATGCCTTGTTCCTGTGAAAAGTCCAATTGAAGCATAGGGCATTTTCGTATTATTTTGAAAATGAGAACCTACTTCAAAAAAATTGTAAGCTAATATTTTGCCATAACTCGGACTACAAATTACAGTTGGCTCATTTTGGTGAGCAATTTTATCTTGGCAATCTATTTTGGCATTGCTTGGGAATTTACGTTGTATAGACTCAACCTTTCCGTTGAATTGTTTGACTTTTGCAGAATAGAAATCCTTGTCTTTTTCCTTCCAAAGAATTTGTCTGTCTTCTGAACTTTGCTGGAAATACTCTTTTGATAAGTCAACGAAATCTTTTGGAACTCTAATTTGAACACTATTATTAAAAAAATAGGGCGTTCGAAATTGGATATTTTCCATTACTATTCTATCCTTTGCCAAGATTAAATGCGAATTTTGAATTTTTTGAATTTTAAAAAAATCTTCATTGCAATCGGAGCAAGGGCCTTTTTCAATAGTGAAGATTTTAAATCGATCGAAATCAGCCACTGGAACTTCAGTGACTTCTCCTTCTTTAGCCCACCAAAACTCTCCGGTTTTTTCAGACTTCCATTTTAAAGGAACAACTTCGAAATTTCCACCTTCATTAATCCTGCCACTATAAAATACGGGACGGTTCATACTTGTTTTGGAAGAAGATCGTTCAATTTGAATGCAGGAAGTCCTGCCCCGAGAAGTATAATTTTGATGGTAGTTTTGCAATTCCGAATAGGCTACTTTAAAGCATCCATTGGGAATTTCGCCCACCGCTTTGTTGAGTTTTAGGAATGAAGAAGAGAAGATAACTATCTGGATTTGTCGAGTGGAACCTACTTCTTTTGGCATTTTGCCAGCAGCTGGATAAATAGCATAAGGCACTTTCCGTTTTATTTTGCGAACTAAAATTTTCTCTAGTTTCCTTGCCCGATATTCGGCAGTTCTGAAATTTGACAAAAAAGTGCCAACTGAATCTGAATGACCAACAAAATGGATAGAGTCTATTTCTGTTAACTTTAACTTTTTAAATTCATTCTGAAAAGTTTTAAATTCGTCCGTGTTTGGTTTAAAGCTTCCGAATGAATACGAAAGAGAAAAAGTTGTTTGCGCTTCCGTAATTATTGGATGTAAAAGAAAAAACAGAATTACAATAAATCTCATACTGGAATAACTTGGTTAAGCTGAATTAGAACGAAAATGCAAAATCAATTAAAGATGTTCCTTCGAAAAAGCAAATTTCCGGAAGATTATTCTGCTTCCGCTACACTTTCGTTTTATACTTTATACTTTATAGTTTTGAGAATTTGACAGTCCTTACGCTTCCACCTTTTGATGTGAATTTCATAAAATAGTGACCCGATTTAATTTCAGATAAATCGATAGATTCCAAAGAACTTTCAATAATTTGAGAAGCTACAGTTCGACTGGATAAATCAATAATTTGAAGTTCACTTTCTGCCGCTGCGCCTTCGATTGTTATGAATTTATTGGCAGGATTGGGGTAAATGTTTATTGATTGATCAGTAAGTTCATTTACACTGATTGTCGACGCGTCAAATACACCTAATGCAATAGATGGAACCATATTACTTCCGAATCCAACTGTATAATAAGTTGAGTTACTTGAAACAGGTGCAAGAGGTTGTAAGTAATGATCAATATTTCTTGAGTAATCAACACGGTTACTAAATCCTATCCAAAAGTTGTCGTTCCAGACATCCACACAAGCTAAATATCGTTGATTCGATTGCAAGAGAAGCGGAATATTAAATGGCGCAAAAACCATTGTAGATTCTTGGTTTGGACCGAAGGTATATGAACCATTCGCGACAATAGATAAATTCGTAAAACCGTATGCGGCATCGTTCAAGTCAATAAAATTGTCATTCCATTCATAAAGACTAACACCAAATTCTTCACCATCAAGTTGCACACCTGTATTATAGCCAGGTTCCGTTGCGAAATACATGCCGCTTGCGGCAAGTCGATTAGCATTTTCATTCTTGTAGACCATACAGGCAGAAAAATTAGGATCGACTGACCGAGTAAATGTTGAAGGAACTGGTAAATTTGTAACAGGATTAGTTTTTGAATAGGATATTTTTTCTTGGTTTATAACAAAGTTATATGTCAAATCATTATCGAATGCCGATTCATCTGTATTTCCTAGACTAACGACATAACTTAGTTCGTAATTTCCAGCTGGATAACTAGTCATTGAAAATGATGGGATTGAATTGCTTCCTCCTGTAAAAACATCTATTGAATCGCCTGTAGCTAGCGTAAACGGACCAGCTGTTTGTGTCCAATTTCCAGAAGGGCCGTTTACAGTTGCTGTAAGCGTTATTCCAGATTGTGTATTGTTTCCGTAATTAAAAATTTTAGTTCCAATGTCAAATCCAAATTCACCTTGAGTCATGGAGGTTAAGGCCGCAGTTGCGCCAAGGGTTGGGGCAATGGTTTTTTCCTTTACAATTCCGATATCGTCGTTAAACAAGCCGAGTTTGTTTCCAATGAAAGCAACAACATCTTCACCATTTTCAATTTTTGCACGAATTATTGCACCGTCCGTTTTTCCGATAAAAGCAAATGGTATTGTGGTTAATGGACCATCTGTGGTGCCATTGTATCCATAAACGCCATCTACACGATTGACTAAAATCACACCTATTGCACCTGCATTTTGCGCATTTAGAACTTTCGTTCCCGCATAACAATCATTTGTCGAAGCGCCATCATATCTATAAATAAGGGCGATTTTTCCAGCGAGATTATTTATAGCGGGAGCACAACCTTCGTTGGCGTGAGGAACACCTTGTGCATTTATTCCAGAGCTTGTATCTTGATAAATAACGACTGTATCGAGAATTGCATCTGCTGGATTATTGAGATTGGGCAATCCCCAATTTGGTGCATCACCATTACTTGTAAATTCATATCCACCAGAAATTGATGCTGGTGAAACGATAGTAAATGCAACTTGTGCTTGTATTAAAATACTTGGTAAACAAGTAAGGACAATCAGGAATAAATTTTTCATTTTCATAATTTTAGCATTTCGAATATAACAAAATTCTCGAATATTTAATGAAAGTACGGACTTCTATAGGATTGGATTATTTGTAATGTTGATTTATATGAGAGATTTATTCTTGAAAAGATTTGTGTCAAACCTTTGAATTGACAGTTCCGCTTTTATCAACCCCAACATTCTGTTTTAAACGCAAATCAGTGAATTTTAAATTGCGAAGGCATTTTTATATCACGCCCATTTTCTGCATTAAAAACGTAGCACTTTTGTTTTTGCAAACCCCTTCGCGCAATTTGTAATCGAAAAATAGTTCATCGTTGACAATTTCTACTTCAAAGCATTTATTGGTCAGTTGATTTGGGAATTCGGCTGTCGTGTCGCAGACTTTTAAATCGTGCGTTGCGATTGCGCCAATGGCATTCTTGGAAATGATTTTTTTGACCACTTCAACGGTTCCTGTGCGCTTATCATCTGAATTGGTTCCGCGCAAAATTTCATCCAATAGAACGAAACAAATTTCTTTATCGGCAGCATCCATCACTTCTTTTAAACGCTTTACTTCCGCAAAAAACAGTGATTCGCTATCGTTTAGAGAATCTGAAATTCGCATCGATACATAAACAGGAATAGGATGAACACTCGCTTTTGTGGAGCAAATTGGCGCACCAATACCGGCCAGAACCATGTTCACACCCAAACTTCGCAGAAAGGTACTTTTCCCAGACATGTTAGAACCTGTTAGAATGATAAATTTTTGTTTCGTAAATTCAACGGAACTCGATACGCGTTTATCAGCGCTCAAGAGTGGATGTCCTAAGTTTTCAAAACTCAGTTCATAATTTGAATTGATTTCTGGGAAAGAAAAATCTGGGTTGTTAAAGGAAAAGTTCGCAACGGAATTCACTGCCTCAAATTCTCCAATTATATCCAGCCATTGCATGATTTTTTTAGCATGGTAGTACTTCCATTTTCGAAAGCCTCTTAAAGTATGAATGTGAGAGAGAAAAAAACCATTCAGAAAAATGGCGCCAACTGGATTCAAAACATTTTCTAATTGTCCAAAAAGAGTGGATAATTTATCTATTTCAAGACTAGCTGTTTCTTGCTCGTTTTTAAGTTCAGTTTTTAAATCATTGAGTTTGGCGGAGCTGAAATTCTTCTCTTCAATCTTTTGAAGGATTAAGCTGTAGTTTTTTAATATTTGGTCAACTTTCGTAGAGCCAATTAACTCTTTTTTAATCGTTTTCAGATGATTCCCGAGGACGGATAGGTTTAAAAGAAAGAGCGCAATAACCCAATTCCCTAGTCCTGCATCAAAGAATAGGTTGTAAGAGAAAAGGCCAAGAAAAAAAGCGGGAAATAAATAAGAAATTATTTGTAGCGATTTGGATTGTAGATTTTTATCCGTTTCTGTCCAAGCTTTTATTTCTCGGTAAGTTTGTTCGCTGTCTTTGGTGCTTTTTGCCAAAGCATAAATTTCTTGCCTCCACGAGATATCGGCAGATAATTCTAAAATTGCTGCTTGATTTCGTTCTATTTCCTCTTTGGACAAAAGTGTTTGCAAGTTATTTGCTAAAGTTTTTGAACCGATAAAAGTTGCCGTTCGATTTAGAATATGAAATGCTGATTTATGACCAAAGAAATCTAAATCATATGAATAGGCATGACCTGGATTGACATGATTTTCGCCATTTTCAAAAGGAATTTTTCCCTCCACTAAAAAAGACAATTCATCCTCATTGATTTGGATATGAGCTTTTGCTATTTTGCGTTTAAATGAAAGTCGGCCGTGGATTTTTAATAAAATAGAAAAGCCAACAATTGTGACAAGGCACAATGCGGCAAAAACCAGTGAATAGCTTTTGAAAAAGTAATAAGCAAAAAGTATAATTAGCAAAGCAAGAAGTAAACGAGCCGCGCTAACTAGATTATAGCTTGAATTAATTTTGGCGTAAGTTTGATTGAATTTCTCGAGAAGAGAACTGTATTGCTTGGGAGCGGAATCCATGGATGTTATTTAAGTTAACAAATGTCGCGATTAAATTGGAGAAGATTGGTGTTAATATCGGGAAAATCGAATACGACTTTACAACCTTTGATGATCGTCTACCATCCAAATGGTAAATGAAATCGACTCGACAAAGAGCTCTTGTTTTCCTTCGACTTCGTGCTCGCTTCATTCAAAAGTACACGTAAAAATCGGTTGAATAAATTGACTTGTACTGTTTTAAATAATAAAAATGCTATTTTATAAAAGTAAATATTACTCCATCCCAACATTAAATCCTTCATCCAAAACCAGCTTCCCCTCCTTTGGTTCAGGATTTCCAGGCATAACAAATCCTTTTATTGTGCCTGTTTTTCCTTTTTGTATGAGCTGCGTCAACTGAGATTCGGTGAGTTTTTTACCCAATAGTTCAAATGGAATTTTGAAGCCACACGTTTTGTAATCGGAACAACCTATAGCAGCTTTACCCTTCATTATTTTGGCTTTTTTACACTTCGGACAGACCAAATCTTCGAGGTTTACTTTTTCCTTTGTGACTCTTGGTTTCTTTGGTTTAGCTTCAGCTTTTAAAGGCTCTTGAGCGATTTGTATAGGTCTATGCGTGTTGAAAATTACATCGTCGCAGAGTTCGCTTACCATTTGGAACAATTCGGCTTTGAAAACATCCGATTCGTATTCGCCTTTTTCAATTAGTCGGAGTTTCTTTTCCCAATCTCCTGTCAATTCAGCGCTTTTTAAAACTTCATTTTGAATCGTGCCAATCAAGCCTATCCCTGTAGGTGTAGCGATCAGATTTTTGCGTTTTTTCTCTATGTATTTACGTCGGAAAAGAGTTTCAATAATGTTTGCGCGAGTGGATGGTCGACCGATTCCATTGTCTTTCAAAAGCTCGCGCATTTCTTCATCATCCACTTGTTTTCCAGCAGTTTCCATGGCGCGCAAAAGAGTTGCTTCCGTGTAATATTTTGGAGGAGATGTTTTTCCTTGGTGAACGAATGGTTCGTGCGGTCCGGTTTCACCTTCAATAAAAACAGGCATTATTTTTTCCTCGTCGCTATCCGATTTTTTTCCTTTATCTTCTTGGTATATTTCTCGCCAACCCAATTCGATAATTTGCTTGCCGGTTGCTTTAAATTCTAAGCTATCTACTTTACCAATAACTGTTGTATTTGAAACTTTACATTCTGGATAAAAAACAGCAATGAAACGTTTGCAAATTAAATCATAAATCTGCTGTTCAGCCGGTGAAATACCACTTGGAACTATACCTGTTGGGATAATCGCGTGGTGATCGGTGACTTTTTTATTGTCGAATACTTGTTTGCTTTTTGGGATTGGCGCTTGCAGAAGCGCCGCTGTATAGCGTGAATAATATTTTAAACCGCGTAAAATATTTGGAATTTTTGGGTGTAAATCTTCGGTCAAATATGTTGTATCAACTCTTGGATAGGTCGTTAACTTTTTCTCGTAAAGACTTTGAATAAATTTAAGCGTTTCATCTGCTGAGAATCCATATTTCTTATTTCCGTCAACCTGAAGTGAGGTTAAATCATATAATCGAGGATTGCCTTCTTTTCCTTCTTTTTGCTCAAAAGAAACAATTTTAAAAGGCTTATCTTTTAAATATTCTAGGCCTTTGTCGGCCTTTTCTAAAGATGTTAAACGATCAATTTGACATTGAAATTCGGTTTCGCGGTACACCGTTTTCAATTCCCAGTATTCTTCTATTCGAAAAGCATCGATTTCCAATTGTCGTTGAACAATCATTGCTAGAGTAGGTGTTTGCACACGCCCAATGGACAATGTAGCTTTTCCCATACCAAATTTTTTGGTAAAAAGGCGCGTTGCATTAATTCCCAACATCCAATCGCCTATAGCTCTTGCCGCTCCAGCTTGATATAGTAAGTCGTATTTTTTCCCGTCCTGTAATTTCTCAAAACCTTCTTTTATCGCCTCTTCTGTCAAAGAAGAAATCCACAAACGTTTTATCGGAACTTTACATTTTGCTTTATGTAAAACCCAGCGTTGTATCAATTCTCCTTCTTGCCCAGCATCACCGCAGTTAATGACTTCATCTGCTAAAGCAACCAGTTTTTCGATACACGCAAATTGTCTTTTTACGCCATTATCTTCAATGACTTTTATTCCAAAATTGGGCGGAATAATAGGTAAATCTTCGAGTTTCCAATACTTCCAATTCTCGTTATAATCATGAGGTTCTTTTAAGGTGCACAAGTGACCAAAAGTCCATGTTACACAATAGCCATTCCCTTCCCAGTAACCGTCGTTGCGTTGTTTAGCTCCGATGATTTCTGCGATGTCTTTCGCGACACTGGGTTTTTCGGCTATGCAGAGTTTCATGTGTTATCTTTTTTCTTCCAAAAGTGAAATCCTTGAATTCCTATTTTATTTTTTTTATGTATTTATTCACTTGAAATTCAGCTTCGTGTCTGGCGTCTTTTTCATGCATTTGAATAACTTCGACAAACCATTTTTTTAAGTCGAAGTCTGGGAAGAAAGTGTCTGCTCCATACTTTTTGCTGATATGAGTGATGTACATTTCGCTCACCAAGTCGCTTTCTAAAGCTAGTTTGTAAATTTCACCACCACCAATAATAAAAACTGTACGTTCTTCTTCGTTTTTGTATTTTCCCCAAACTTCTCTCAATTCATGTATTACGACACAATCATCGGCTGTAAAATCTTTGTTTCGAGTAAGAACGACATTTTCTCGACCCGACAAAGGTCGATATTTCAAGGGAATAGAATCCCAGTTTTTTCGTCCCATCACAACAATGTGACCCTGTGTCGTATTCTTGAAAAAATTCATATCAGCTGGCAAATGCCACATCAAATCATTATTCTTTCCGATGCCTCGTTCGAGATCCATCGCGACAATTAATGCTACTTTCATGCGGTAAAATTAAACGGCAACTGCGCCTTTGATATGTGGATGTGGATCGTAATTTTCGAGTTCAAAATCTTCTAACTTAAAACTAAAAAGGTCCTTTACCTTGGGGTTTATTTTCATTGTTGGCAAGGGACGAATATCTCTACTTAATTGCAAATGAGTTTGTTCTATGTGATTGCTACAGATGGGCATCTCCAAATGTGTGAACGAAATCTCCCACTTTCAAATCACAAACTTGCGCCATCATCATGGTCAATAAGGCGTAGGAAGCAATATTAAATGGAACGCCCAAGAATGTATCGGCCGAACGCTGGTACAATTGACAACTTAATTTCCCATCTGCGACGTAAAATTGGAACATTGTGTGGCATGGCGGTAAAGCCATATTGTCGACATCTGCGACATTCCAAGCTGAGACCAGTAAACGGCGTGAGTTGGGATTTGTTTTTATTTGCTCAACTAATTTTGCGATTTGATCAATTTTTTGACCGTCATTTGCTGGCCAAGACCGCCATTGATAGCCATAAATAGGCCCTAAATCACCATTTTCATCAGCCCATTCATTCCATATAGATACACCGTTATCTTTTAAATATTTTATGTTGGAGTCGCCATTGAGAAACCACAATAATTCAACTATAATGGAGCGTACATGCACTTTTTTTGTTGTTATCAGTGGAAAACCTTTCGATAGGTCAAATCGCATTTGATGTCCGAAAATGGAAGTTGTTCCTGTGCCTGTTCTATCGCCTTTGAAGGTTCCTTCGTTAATAATTCGATGGAGTAAATCGTGATATTGTTGCATGATTTTTGTTCTCTTTGTATGCCCCGAAGTTATGAAATAGGAAGCTTTTTTGGAAGCGTTTTTTCGTTTGGGTAAAAGAAGATATTCACATTTGAAACTCAAATCTCCCTTCAATTATACCATGTAAAGGCTTAAATTTGCTAGGCACCCTAGTTCTTTAACTGTTTAAAAGGCAAGAAACTTTTAAATTGTGCAAAAAACGTTTAGTTTTGAATATGAAAAAAAATCTTTTTGTCGTTTTAGTATTTTTCCTTTGCGGTCTTCAGCTTTCAGCACAAAACCGATTAAAGCGCAGATATTACGGAACGTATGAAGGTCAGATTAACGAGTATCCCTTAGGAGCTGGAAAAAAATTAATTCAAGTAAGTTCCGTTCCAATACGCATTGAAATAAATGCAGGTTACTTAAATATCCAAGTTGGAAAATTGAATACACGCGGAACCTATACAATATTGTTCGAAGCGGACGATTATTATGTTTTAGATGCTCTAATGGATAGCCATAATATAGGAGAAAGAATAGTGGTTTTTAAGCGAGGACGGAAAATTTCTAGAGATGGATTATTTCCGCAACCAAGTGCACGCTTATTTAAAAATTAAGCCACTTTAGGAAGTAATAGTATGAAGGTAGTTCCTTTTCCAAGACTACTTTTAACTTCAATTTTGGCTTTGTGTGCATTAATAATCAATTTCACGTAGAATAGGCCTAATCCAAAGCCTTTCACATCGTGTCGATTTCCCGTATGCACACGGAAGAATTTTTCAAATATTTGAGATAAATCCTCTCGTTTCATACCTATTCCTTTATCTTCTATTTCAACCCGAAGAAAACTATTTTCATTTTTAGTGCGGATTTGAATGTCTGGAGTCTCTGATGTATATTTTATTGCGTTATCAATTAAATTATAGAATACGTTCGAAATATGAACTTCATCCGCGCGAATATCGTCATCCTGAGCGTCTAGGATTAGAGTTATAACACCACCTTTTTCACCTTGATTGAAGTCAAAATTATCCTTTACTTCTTCAAGTAATTCATGGATACTAATTGTAGATTTTTTCAGAATGACCTTTTCCTTGTCTAATTTGGCAACATTCAAAACTCTTTCGACTTGATTTTCTAAACGTTTGTTCTCCTTATGAATAATGCCTGCAAATCGTTTTATTTTGTCTGGGTCATTTGAATAGTAGTGTTTTAATAAAGTTTCACTTGACAAACCAATAGTAGCTATTGGTGTTTTTAGTTCATGTGTCATGTTATTGATGAAATCATTTTTAATTTCCGACAGCTTTTTCTGCTTTAAAATTATTGATAAAGAAAATCCAAAAAATAGAAAGACTAACAATACAATCAGAAAAATGTACATCCAGGGTGTGAATGAGTTCATCTTAGATTCTACTTTTTGATCTACTATACTTGGAAAAAACACAGTGAAATAATGTCCGTCTTTTTTCCATCTCAACCCTTCTGAAGGTTGAACATTGATAGAATCTGCACCTTCGTTGTTGGTGACATTGTTGTGATAGCGAATTAAATTTCCATAGACGATGGAGTCGGAGAAACAGTCGTAAATTCCGTATTGAAAATCTTGATTCAAATTCTGTTTATAAAACTTCTCTTTCAGTAAGTTTTCAAGATAAAAAGGGTGTAATTCTTCATTGATATCAACAACAAAATAGTTGGTTTTTTTTTGCCTAATAGATTCATAAAGAACGGAACTGTCTGATCTTTGCTTGGATACATCCGCTAAAACATCACGAAGTGCTCGGTGTGCCTTTTCGGAAAACTGTACTAAATTTAAACTGTCCTCGCGGTTTTGAATTTCAACACTGTTTTGTTGTAATTCAACAGTTTTATTTAACCAAATTAATTGCATGGCAACGATCGCAAAAAGCGAAAAAACGCCAAGTATTATTAGATAATTAATGCTCCCTTTTTTCATACAATTTTCTCTGGAACTATTTTTTGTTCTCTGCAAGCCAAGCGAGGATTCCTCCTTTAAGGTTGTAGAGGTTATCGAAATCATGGTTTTGTGCTAAGTATTGAATTGCATTTGCACTTCTCCCGCCCATTTTGCAATGAACAATTACTTTTTTGTCTCTGTTAATTTCAGAATAACGTTTTGGTATTTCGTTCAAAGGAATTAAATGTCCTCCCATATTTGCATCTTGATATTCGGAAATTTCTCGCACGTCGATTAACTGAAAATCTTCGTTTGTATCTTTTAGTGCTTGTAATTCGGCAACTGTAATATCCAACATAAGTTTTGTTTTTTTAATTCCGCAAAATTGCTGATAATCTACCAAAGTATTTTGTATTGGCGGATTTCCACGCAAAGGATTATCATTGTCAAAAGTAAAGTTAAGCATTTGCATTTGATGGTTCAAACTATTGTAATGTAACAATTTTCCTTTTAGTACTTCACCTATCTCAGTAATTATTTTAATACATTCCATTGCCATTAAACTCCCGATGATTCCAGGTAAAGCGCCAATTACGCCACCTTCTGCGCAAGACACTACTTCGTCTGGATTTGGAGGAACTGGAAATAAATCTCGATAGTTGGGTGATCTAGATCCATCAATATTGGGTAAATTGAAAACAGAAACTTGACCCGAAAATCCCTGAATGGATCCGTGAATATTAATTTTATTAGCAAGAACACAAAAATCATTGACCAAATAACGTGTCGGGAAATTATCCGTTCCGTCTATAATGATTTCGTAATTTTTAGCAATATTAAAAGCATTTTCAGAAGAAAGAAAAGTTGTGAAAAACTCTATTTCAATAGTGGAGTTCGATTCTGCTAATTTTGTGCACGCTCTTTCGGCTTTGTATTTGCCTAAATCATTTTTTGAATAAAGTATTTGACGGTGTAAATTGCTCAATTCAACCTTGTCGCCATCTACAATTCCAATTTTCCCGACTCCCGCTCCTGCCAAATATTGTAATACAGGACAACCCAATGCACCAGCGCCAATAACTAAAACTCTGGAATTTTTTAATTTTTCTTGGGCTTCTATACCGAAACCTTCAAGTCTAATTTGTCGACTATATTGCTCTTGCTCTTCGTTTGAAAACATAGTGTAAAGTTACGCGTTTGGCAGTTACGCGATGCAAGATCTATCTACGAAAAGTTTTGTTAAGCAATACTTGGCTCTAAGTGCATTAAATTTGCAACTCGGAATACGTTTTGCTGAAGCCAATCAAATTGTAACTTTACTAGAATCCTTGAACTCCGTTTACAGTCGTGTATTTCAAAATATTCTTCTTATCTGGATAAATTCTGGCAAAAGCAGATTGAACGGCTAAAGTTCCTTCATGAAAACCGCAAAGAATCAACTTTAATTTGTTTTCGTAAGCATTGACATCGCCAATTGCGTAAATTCCAGGTATGTTTGTCGAGTAATCAGTTGTATTTACTTTGATTGCATTTTTTTCAATATCAAGACCCCAACCACCAATCGGGCCGAGACTTGGTTTCAAACCAAACAAAGGAATGAAATGGTCGGTTTCAATCGTCATTTCACCATCTTTTTGATGCGTTACAACGACAGAATTTAATTTCCCGTTTCCGTTAATCCCAGTTACTTCAGCTTCAGTAATTAATTTAATGCCCCCTTTTTCAGATAAGTCGATTACTTTTTGAACTGAATCTAAATGTCCGCGAAATGAGCTACTTCTATGGACTAAAACTACTTCTTTCGCAATTTTCTTTTCCGCTAAAAAATAAGCCCAATCCAATGCAGAGTCACCTCCACCAGCAATTACGCAACATTTTCCTCGGTAAAATTCAGGATCTTTAATTATGTATTCAACACCTTTATCCTCGAAATCAGCCAAGTTTGAAATCGGCGGCTTGCGTGGTTCAAATACCCCTAAACCACCAGCAATCATTACTATTGGCGCTTTGTGTTTCGTTCCTCTTACGGTGGTAACTATAAATTCGTTGTCATCAGTGTTATCAATTGACATTGCCGCTTCACCCAAAGTAAATCCTGGTTTGAAAGGTGCCGCTTGCTCCATTAAATTATCCACTAACTCTCCAGCTAAG
>JBDNIA010000146.1:0-4206 GCA_041688525.1 Crocinitomicaceae bacterium
CAATTTTGAAAAGTTCAGGAGAATCCTATAAGAATGCACCAGATACTCACCATGGGCATTCAGCGAACGAAAATAATAACGAACATTAAGACAAATCATGGCGGATAGAATATTTTATGCAATGTACGACGATGATGACATCCTGAAAGATGGTGCTAAGTATGTAGTGTCAAAAGGAGTGAAAGTATCCGAGGTATTTTCACCGTTTCCAATACACGGAATAGACCCAATCATCGGAATAAAGAATACCAGATTGGGAATCATGGCATTCATTTATGGTATGACTGGTTTATTATTAGGGACCATTGGCATGCGGTACTTTATGATCGTGGATTGGCCCATGAATATTGGAGGCAAGCCAAATTTTAGTTATATCGATAACATATTGGCATTCGTTCCAATTTCTTTTGAGTTCACCGTGTTATGTGCCGCTCACGGAATGGCAATTACGTATATGCTGCGAAATAGAACATTACCAGGAATCCCAGCACAAAATCCTGATCCTAGAACAACCGACGATCGTTTCGTAATGGAAATCAGATTATCAGAAAATTCAAAGTTTTCTGCTGATGATTTGCAGCTAATGTTGAAGGAAACAGGTATTGTAGAATTAGATCAAAAAGAATTAAAATAATTTACCAAGAACCTATTTCGATAGGTATGTCTGACAAAAAAAAGAATAGACAGATGAAAAATAAAATTAAGGCAATCGTTAAAGTGACACTAGGAATAGCAACAGTTTTGTTGGTGTCTTCATGTGTAAGTGATCCTGATAGCTCTGGATTGGAATATATGCCGGATATGTATCGTTCTCCAGCAATTGAGCCATATGTGGATTATGCCGAAATTCGAGGACGTGAGAATACGGAATTGAAGATGAAGGTGTCAGCATTAGTGCCACCAAGAAACACAATACCTTACGTAGGAACAGATAAGGAAAACGTTTTATTAATGTTACCTTATTTACGGAAGCCGAATGTTGCATTTAGAGAAACACACGGTTTGTATGGTATGGATATGACCAGCGAGGATGATTATACAAAGGCAGTAGGAGATAAAAATCCTTTGGCACTAACAGCAGAAAATGCTGAGAAGACATTTAAAAAAGGAAAAGAGTTGTATTCTTCAATGTGCATGCACTGTCACGGAGAAAAGGGTGATGGAAATGGTAAAATGATGGAGAACGGCACATATGCAGGTGTTCCTAATTATGCAGACCGTTCGGCATTGGGAGATGGTCAGATTTTCTACTCAATCTATTATGGAAAAGGTGCGATGGGAGCTCATGCCTCATTGTTGAACAAAAGAGAAATTTGGACGGTAGTTCACTATGTTCGTCAGTTCATGAATCCAGAATATGGTAAATTTAATGCCGACGGATCGGCAGCAGTTGCAACCGCTGCAGTTGACTTAACACAAACTAAATAAAAAAACGCTTTTAACTCTATAAAAATGGAATTCAAAATAGCAAATAAAGCAAAAATAATAACCTTAATTCTTATGGCAGGAGGCTTGCTGAGCCTTGTTATAGGTGTGATAATGAATCTCGGAGAGCATAATTTACCTCAGCGTTTGTTAGCGAACGGTTTAGTCAATGCTTTTTTCTTTTTCGCATTGGGTTTAGGTGCTTTGTTTTTCTTAGCATTACAGTATGCGACTGAAACGGGATGGTATGCATCAGTTAAGCGTATTATTGAAGCTCAAGCGGGTTTCTTACCTTACGGAATGGGATTATTAGCAATAGTATTGTTAATCATAACATTAATGGATGGAGCTCATATTTATATATGGATGGATAAAGAGGTGGTTGCGTCTGACGCAATAATCGAGGGTAAATCGGCTTACTTAAATAAATCATTTTTCTGGATACGAACTTTAGTTTATATGGCAACTTACTTTATTTTCTTTAGAGGATTTAAAAAGAGATCATTAGAGGAAGATATAGTGGGGGGTACAGAAATTCACTATACGAATTACAGAAAAGGGGCAGTATTTTTGGTCTTCTTCGCAGTTTTCAGTTCAACGTCCTCATGGGATTGGTTGATGTCAATTGATGCGCATTGGTTCTCAACCTTGTTTGGATGGTATGTTTTTGCCGGAATGTGGTGCTCTGCAATGGTCGTTATGGTGTTAACTACGTTATATTTGAAGAAATTAGGTTATTTGCCGAAAGTAAATGAGCATCATATCCATGACATTGGGAAATGGGTTTTTGCTACATCTTTCTTGTGGTCATACTTATTTTTCTCTCAGTATATGTTGATATGGTACGCCAACATTCCTGAAGAAACGACATACTATTTAGCGAGAATAGCAGACTTTAAATTCATATATTTCTTCATGTTCGTAATCAATTTCGCGTTTCCGATGTTAATACTAATGTCACGTGACGCAAAACGCAATTATGGTATTTTGACTTTCGTCGGTTTGGTCATATTAGCAGGACATTGGTTGGATGTATGGATTATGGTTACAGCGGGTTCAATGGGAGCTACAGCAACTATAGGATGGATAGAAGTTGGAATGGTATTATTGGTTTCAGGTTTCTTTATTAGAACGGTTTTAACCAATTTATCGAAAGCGCCTCTTACACCGGTGAATCACCCTTTCTTAGACGAAAGTATTCATCATGAAATATAATTTGGAAGTAGATTATCGAAAAAGAAGAATAAAAAAATGGGAACGAAATTGATAATAATAGTAGCACTTGTCCTGGGAGGAATAGCCATTGCGCAATTGATGCGTCTTTATGAGCTATCCTCGAAAATGAGTAAGACGAATGAGTCGGAAGTGAACATACGAGACAATAATTTGAATGGAAAGTTAATGTTAGCTTTTATGGCTTTCTTATTCTTGGGTTTTATTTGGTTGATGGCTGAATTTGGATGGACGGGTCGTGGAGAAGCGGCTTCAATGCACGGAAAAGAATATGATTGGTTGCTGAATCTGAATTTCTGGATTGTAATTATTGTTTTCTTTTTAACGAATGCCTTGTTGTTTGTATTTGCATGGAAGTACACGAAGAAACCTGGAGTTAAAGCATTTTTCTTCCCGCACAGTAATAAATTAGAGCTCATTTGGACAATAGTACCAGCGGTAGTTTTGGCTGTTATTATTATACTTGGTTTGAGAACTTGGAGTGATATCACTTCAGATTCAGGAAAGGAAGCTATGCGTGTAGAACTTTTCGCTAAACAATTTGATTGGACCGCTCGCTATGCGGGTGATGATAATAAATTGGGGAAATTCGATTACAAACTGACGACTGACGCGAATGAGCTTGCGCTAATGACAACCGCAACGATTGATACGGCTATATCTCAGATGGAATCGGGAATTAACGGGATAAAAACTATTGAAGCAAAGTTGAACGACCAAAATATCATGATGGTCCCTGACGACAGAGACAAAATGGTTGAAGATTTAAGTAGAAAACAAAGATTGATTCGACTGCTTTATCAAATGCGAGAGAAGCACAATAGTAAAATTGATGCGATGGCATATGATGATATAATTCAAAAGGATACACTTTATTTGTGCGAAAACCAGCCTTACGAATTTTCATTTAGAGCAAAAGATGTTATCCACTCGGCTTATTTCCCTCATTTTAGAGCACAAATGAATGCAGTTCCAGGAGTCGTAACACGATTTAAATTTACTCCGGATATCTCAACAAAAGCAATGCGGGAGAAAATGGACAGCCCAATGTTCAATTACATATTAATGTGTAATAAGATATGTGGAGGTGCACATTACAAGATGAAGATGATTGTTGTTGTCCTTGCGGAGAATGAGTACAAAGATTTGATGAAGGCCAAAAAAGTTACGCGTTCGTTCAAATCAATTTTTCATCCGGCAGTTGCTCCGGCAACACCGGGTGCAGACGCAACAACAAATGACAGTACAGCTGTTACAACAGTAGTTTAAGTAGATATTTACCAATTAAATAGGAAGAAAAATGGCGGCAGTAGCGCACGAACATGATTCACACGAGCATCACGATGATCATGGACACCACGAAGAAGGGTTCGTTTCTAAATATATTTTTAGCCAAGACCACAAAATGATTGGAAAGCAGTTTTTAATGACTGCTATCTTCATGGGACTTGTTGCAATGATGTTATCAATCATCTTTAGAATTCAGTTGGCTTGGCCCGGGGAACCTTCAGATTTCATTGCCCTATTTTTAGGCGAAGAATGGGCTCC
>JBDNIA010000147.1:0-13302 GCA_041688525.1 Crocinitomicaceae bacterium
AAACAAACTAATTCTTTTCTCTTGGCTGCTTTTGTTTGCATCGTTCTATTGGTTGTTTCAACTTAGTCAATCTGGACATAACGGAACGTTAATTTCCATTTATTTATTTGCTTTTGTTGCGTACTTAGCGTTAATTTTTCTCGCCGAGAAAATCAGTATTCGTTCCTTCATTATTGGGACAACACTACTTTATCTTTTGGCTTTTTGGCAACTGCCCTATTTATCAAACGATTATTTTCGATTTCTTTGGGACGGGGAAATGACTCACTTGGGCATCAATCCTTTCGATTTCACACCTCATCAAATTATTCAGCAAAAGAGTTTTTCAAACTGCTATTACCTCGACTTGTACGCAGGAATGGGTGAATTATCTCGAAGTAATTATTCTTGTTATCCAACGCTAAGTCAATTCTATTTTTACATTTCAACCCTTTTTTTAAAGGATATTTTTACGAATATAATGGTTCTGCGCGCAATTATTTTGTTGAGTTTACTCTTTGGAATGTACCAATTGAGAAGTATTTTAAATCATTTCGGATTGAACCCAAAACGGATATTTTACTTTACCTTAAATCCCTTAGTCGTACTCGAATCAATAGGAAATTTACATTTTGAACTCGTTACCATTTCATTTTTACTCGCGGCATTTAACCTCCTTTTGAAACAAAAATATCTTTTCTCAGCAGTACTTTTCGCTCTGGCGGTTCATGTAAAATTGATTCCTTTGCTCTTACTTCCTTTTGTCCTTCCTTATTTGGGATGGAAAAATTCGCTTCGCTATTACATTTATACTGGAATTTCGGCAATTCTACTTTTCATCATCTTTATTGATTTATCTAATGCTGGAAACTTCTTGATGAGTTTGCAATTGTATTTCCGCCAATTTGAATTCGATTCTTTTGTCCTTTATCCGTATTTGCAATATGGTCAAACGAAATTTGGCTGGAACTTGACAAGTCTCTACGCGCCGAAATTAGCTAAATGGGCATTCATTTTTATCCTCGCAATTGCTTGGAACAGATCTAGAATTGATGCTTTGGAAATGTTCAAACGTATGTTTTGGGCAACAATGATTTACTATTTCTTGACGAGTACCGTTCATCCATGGTATTGGATTTTACCGTTAACTCTTTCCGTTTTCCATTTTTCTTGGTCCATCGTATTAGCAACATTATTAGCTATTAGCAGCTATGGAATTTACGAATTTGGCAATCAAGATACCTACCGTCACGTTTTGGCTTACTTGAATTTTGGGATAATGGTCGTTTTCTTTATTGAGCTTGTTTTTCCAAAAAAATGGAAACGGTTTACGCCCAAACTATTCCTCAAATAAATTATTTCTTCTTCTCAGGAACAGGATCATATCCATGTCCACCCCAAGGATGGCAGCGTGAAATTCTGCGAAGGGCTAAGTATAATCCAACAAATATTCCTCTTTTCTGAATTGCTTCTGCTGCGTAATGTGAGCAAGTTGGTTCAAATCTGCAATTCGCCGGCCAAATAGGGCTAATGACGTACTGATACATTTTTATCAAAAAAAGAAACGGGAATTGCAGTATTTTTTTGATAAAAGACATTCGAAAATTGAAATTAGTGTGTTTTTAACATTTAATGTTGGAAAGAAATCGAAATCCCTTGTAACCCTTGGCTACAAATCTACATATATTTACTAAACAGTATTACTCTAAAAAATGAACAAAATCTCTTTATTCCTCTTTACCTTTCTTAGCTTTTCAGTAATGGCACAACCCAATGTCGATTATTTGGATGAACAAGTTGAAGTTATCATGGCCAACCATGTTGGTGTAATAATGGGTGCTCAAGATCTTTTTGTAGACAAATGGGATGTTTTGGCGCAGCCTCAATTCTGGAAACAAATTATGTTATTGTCGCCCGATACAGTTCTGGTTAATGTTTCAGCTACGCGTCAAATTTTGAGAAAAATGAGCGTTACTGAATGGGGAAGTCAAACAAATTCAGAAAAAGAAATATACAAAGATCAACTTAGAGAACAATTTGGATTACCTGCAAACGAACAATTATATGTTACTTCTGGTAAAAACGATTTTTATAAATTCGACGCTGTTTATCCACAATTATCCAAAGGAGTTGCTGCTTTTGAGGAAGTTGGCGTAGATCCTTGGTACGCACAAGCAATTTTATTAATCGAAAGTCCCGGTCAGCTGAAAAAATCTAGAAGTGGCGCTTATGGTGCGTTTCAATTGATGCCTTCTGTTGCACGTGCTCAAGGTTTGACTGTAAACAAATACGTTGACGAAAGAGAAGACTTTGAACGTTCAGCTTATGGTTCTTCTCGTTTGATTTCTCGCGTTTGTATTCCTGAGGCAAAAAATATTCTTAAAAATCACAATATTGCTTACAAAGAGAGTGATGTTTGGTTCCGTTTATTCGTTCTCCATATTTATCATGCTGGAGCAGGAAATGTAGCTGCAGTTGTCAATAAAATTGCTCCGGAACAAGGTGGACAACAATTGATCAAAGATATGTGGCAAAATTCAGCTGCAGGTTTTGGTAACAATTCTCAAAACTACACACAATTGGCTTTAGCTTCTCAATTGATTCTTCACGAAATGATAGAGACACAAAGTTAAAAAATGTATTTCTGTAAGTATCCTTAATTGAAATAAAAATACTGTAATTGAAAAAGCCAATTTTCCAAACGGAGAATTCGCTTTTTAGTGATAGTTAAATCAAAAACTTCGTTAAAATCGGGGAATTAGCTCCGCTGCTGCTGTCGCGGTAGCCAATTTACCAACAAGATATCGTTTTAGTCAAATATCTAAATTCATTCAAATCTATCTCTGTGTTCCTTTTTTTTTTAGAAAGATTAATCTCTAGAAACATATTTTATAGAAACTGAATTCACGCAATGCCGCGTATTCTTATCCGTAAAGCGCTCACCTGTAAAAACGTGACCTAAATGTCCCTTACAGTTTTTACAAACGATTTCAACTCGACGTCCATCCGCATCTGGAACTCTTTCTACATTTTCTGAAATGTCATCATCAAAGGATGGCCACCCGCAACCTGATTCGAACTTACTGGATGAATCATATAAAGGCGCTTCACATTGACGACAAACAAAGGTTCCCTCCGCTTTAAAAACGTTGTACTCTCCCGAACCTGGATATTCCGTTCCTTTATTGATAATTACACGTCTCTCCTCCTCGGTGAGTTGATTCCAATCTACTTTTTCTTTTGTCATGGTTTAAAGGTAAAATGTTTTCAATTGTTTGCCAAATAAAAAAGCCACACCTTAAAGCATGGCTTTCAAAAAATATTAAATACAACTACAAATTAATCGAACTAATCTGCGATTCAAATTCCTTAATCATAAAACTAGAAGCTTGTTTCAGTACATTCGTTTTATCGTCTTTTAATTTTATTACAAGTTCGCCGCCATTTGCGTCGAAGGAGAAATTCAGGTATTTCACCAATTCTATCATTTTCGCGCCGCCTTTAAATTCAAATGCTTTCGTATCCATTTTTTCTAGATCAGCATAGCCAGTAAAAGCTGTTTTCCCGAATGTTTCGCATCCTTTGGGAACAGTGATTGAATTGCCAGCTGCGCTCTTGTAAGAGTCAGCTGAAGCACCTTGAACGCCTTTTTCGTTGATTGTTAACAACATCGTTCCTTTGCTCAAGAAGTTTTGCGCCATTTCTGCCAAAGGTTTTCCTTGCGGACCGAAACCAACATAGAAACTAAAATCCGGAACCATTGCACCTGCCTTAGGTTCGCCGTACATGGCAAATCCAATATTACCATTCATCAAATTGGACAATTTCCCACCTGCCATCATCATTGCCATTTGCATTGGTCCGGCTTGTTCCAACAATTTATCCAATACTCCGGGAGCAAAATCATCCATCCACGATTGCAATTTTGCCATATCAATGTTTGTAGCGACAGCAACTTTAGGCTCACCTTGACCTAAACTCTGACGAATAGAAGCGCTGTCATCCGTCATTAACATCGTTCGTTTTTGTAGACTAGCCGAAAAATGATTTTTCATAGCCATTCGCAATTGACCGTTCTCGAAATAGATGTTAGCTTGCGTATATGAATCTTTCATCATATCTTCCAATTGCTTTTTATTTTCTTTTGTAATTGCGCCCAATTGCACGTTGTTCGACATATAATTGTTGAACAAATGCACATTCATGGAAATATCTGACTTTTCCGCTAAAAGCTTTTCAGGTGTTCCCGTAAGTAACTTTCCTCCTGCATTTTCGAATGCTTCAGAAATAAGTTCTTTGGTGTCAAATTCACCAGACTTCACGAGCATCAATGCCAATTTATTTTTAAGTCCAAAGGCAACATCTCCACTGCGGAAATAATCAATGCCACTTGCATTTTCTAAATCGTATCCGCGCTGTGTCAGTTGAAGTTTCAGGCTGTCGATATTCTTAATTTCAGCAAAAGCGTATACAGCGCCGACGTTTCCGTTTGCAAATGGTCCAGTAACAGCGTAATAGATTCCTGCATCTAAATTTAAACCACTTTCCACATTTTTCAATTCACCTTTTACCATACCACCAAATTTGGGAACAGAAGCATAATCAGCTTTTTCCAAAATAGATTTCAAGTCAACTGAACCAAAGAATATCACCTCATTATTCTCATTTACAAAGGCAGAAGCATATTCCTTCACACTGCGATTTTCATCATCGCTAGAACATGCCGTAATGAGCAATGCAGCAAAGACTAAAGTCAAAAAGTTTTTAAAACATTTCATGGTACGTATTTACGTTAATTCTTGTCAAAAGTAAAATATTATTTCCACATCCGTTACCAAGATTGTGCCAACTTAGTGTAATTTTGCCTATGCATTTTGTAGAACCTTTTTTTGAGTGGCGCGACTTTTACATTGCCGCAGACGACCCCCAATCTCCCTTTTACGAAAGAGAGTATTCGGAATTTGAATTTGAGCATAAAATTTACAACTATATCATTCATCCACAGTGGGACACGATAGGTTCTGAGACACTTTTCATAAAAATTATTTTTGTAGAATACGATGAGCAATATGCCATAATCGAAATGATTGGTGAATGGAATGATGCTATTGAAAACGATATTATGACTTTAAAGCGCGACATTATCGAAGAATTGATGTTGGCTGGAATAAATAAATTCATATTAATAGGGGAAAACGTTCTTAATTTCCATTATTCCGACGAAAGTTACTACGAAGAATGGTTTGACGAGTTGGAAGACGGATGGGTAGCCATGATTAATTTTCACGACCATGTTTCGAGAGAATTTAGTCATATCAACCTAGACCAATATTTTGTTAGTGGCGGCGAACTAGATGATATGGATTGGCGCACGATGAATCCTTTCCAATTTTACAAAAGAGTAAAAAAAGTAGTTGAACATCGGTTGACATAAAAAAATCCGACACTTCAAAAGCGCCGGATTTCAAAAAAGTTATTCTGACACTATCTTTCTACCACAATCGTTTTAGACATTGGGTAATTGTTTACGAAATATTGTACTACGTACATTCCGTTTTTTACATATTCAGGTAAGCTAACCATATCTTTGTTCATACCAATTGTTGCTTGACCCATGTCCATATTCATTATACTTCTGCCATTCATATCGATAATATTAAGGTGATTAGACCCTACGATCAATGAAGAATATTGAATGTAAATCATAGAATTTTCAGCTGAAAAAGCGGCATTGAATTCACTCAGTGTAACTAATTTATTCTCTTCTAAGCCAACTGTTCCGTTGAATGTATAATTAGAAAGGTAAATAACATCTCCTGTATTCTGACCGTTGTTATTCGCCTTATTTGTTGCAACATAAAATTTCACAGCTCCAACATTTGTGGCTGGCGCCGTCCATTCCCACGCCCATCCTGGAAAAGAAGCCAAAGTACTCGCTGCCGTATGGTTTGCATATGATTTACCGCTTCCCGCAGTTACTGCAACTCCTCCGCCAGAAATTGCAGTAAATGTACCGGCACCTTGATTGCTGGGATTTAAAGCCGTTACCTGCATTCCTTTTTTAGCAGGACTTGAACTCATTGAAAGTGCAACTGTATATGTTTGTCCGGGAACATAACTCGTTACCGGTCCACTTCCATCCGCAAGCATTAGTACGTTTTCTGTTGCACCTGACTGCACTGAGCCCGAATGACAACCTGTACAATTTCCTTCACCGGGAGCTCCCGTTCTGCCAGTTGGTGATCCAGAATTATTTCTATGCGATATTTTGTAAGAATCTTTTTCAACTGTAACGGATTTTTGCCAAGAAACCACGGCAATACTCAAACCAAAAGTTAATCCTAAAATGTAATTTTTTTTCATAGTTTTTTTTTTAAATTATAGATTTTAAAATCTTCGTTACTCTTTATTCTTCTATCAATTGTTGAGCTTACCTTGGAGTATCCAACAATTAAGTTGAAGAGCTACAATATCAGCTAATTTCGCTTGTCCTTGGGGCATTGATTGTACACCACTCTCATGGCGTATTGTTCGCAAAATCCGATCAGCATTTTGACTTATTTGTGCATGGTCAGTTAAATTATAGCCTCCGGCGCTTGATGAATCATGAAACCCAGATGTGCTGCAGTTTGCATTGATCATTGGATAGATGGTACTCTGAAAAGATATTGTATCAGGGCAATCTGTGGTCAAAGCAGGTAAAGGAATTTTATCTTTCGTACAAGAGCTCATTTGCAAAGAAACACAAGCAAGAGTTAGGAGAATAAATAAGGAGAAAATAATTTTCATGACTTTTTAATTTTAAAATTTCGAGATATACTAAAGCCTAAACGAAATTGACCTTTTAACCAATTTTCTTGTGTTAGTGCGACGTACTGTAACTCGCCAAATCCTCTAGCATTTGTCAAATTTATATGGAAATTATGCCCATTCGTAACGAATTCAAAGCCAACACCAAGACTATTCAGAGCATCTGATCTAAAATTTTCAGATTCAACATTTGCAAAATATTCCAAAATGATGCCCATACTTTTCCTTACTTTTAAGTTTACTGCAAATCCCACAGAAAACAAATCATTTAAATCAGAGAGCGAAACGTAATTTCTATGAATGTAGGTTGGCATTAAAGCCAAGCTCAGGCGATCTGAAAATTTCCGTGTCAAAACCAGTTGAGTTGAATAAGCAACTCGTCTTGAAAGTTTATTATCAAAATACGCAACCGACTGTAGATCTTCAACTTGCTTCATGTACGTATAGTACAATGTTTGAACTAAAGCAGCCGATACAGGCACACGCTTTTCCTTGTTTTGCGTCAAAAACCTACCGGCTAGAAACAAATCACACAGAGATCTATATGGCCTGCCAATTCCTTTGCATCGGCCTAGACCAGCCATCAATTTATCTGTAATTCCATATTCCATTGCCATTCGAATATCCGCTGCTTGATCAAATCCAAATGCAGTTTGACCACCACCATTTGCTCCAGCAATATCTCCAAAACGATGTTCAATGCGATATTCCCACATTTTTTTTCTCAAAATTTCCGTAGAATGCGAATTTATTATTCGAGTCGAATTGAAAGTTTGTGTGACGTCTTGTCCAAAGCAGTTAAAACCTGCAATTATGAGTAATGCAACAAATACCAATTTCTTCATTCCAACTATTTTTCTGCTAACTGTGTCAAATATGCCATTAAGTCTTCAATTTGCTGGTCACTCATTTTATCTTTCGTAAAACGCGGCATGTATTGATTTCTCCCTGGCATCGCATAAGTTCCTTGCCGTATTATTTGATATACGGATAAATCATCGTAAGTGGATTTATATTTTAGAAACATTTGCGCACTTAATTTATCACTGTCCAATTTCAAAAACGTAACTCTACCGTCTAAATGACAATGCAAACAAGCTTTGTCATAAATAAATTTTCCAGTAACGACATCCCCTCCTGCACCATACTTTCTATCATCGCGCGGCATAGTTTCAGCAAAATGTGCAGAATATCCATGTGTAAATGCACTATTAATGCTCGCAAGTAAATCCGCCTTTTCATTTTCATCCAAAAGCTGGATTCTCGATATAGCGTCTTTTTGATTGTTGGTTAAGGACAAGTCTTTACTTTTTAGTTCATTTGCCTTGAAATAGTGCATTATAGCTTCTAATTCCCAACTTTTCAGGTATCTCCCAGAGGAACAATATTTAGCACAGACTTGTATCGATCCTGGCAAAGATTGTTTTGCATCTTTAATAATATCACCATATTTTTTGATGTAGTCGTCGTTGTAAAATGACGTTCTATTGTAAATACCCCAAAACGTGGAAGCCGGTAAAAAGGGAAGATTATTTTCTTCAGCAAAATCCAACCTACGGGATGGATTTTGGTCAGAAGAATTTTTAAATTCTCGACCGATATTGTGACAATCCGTACAAACGAAATAAGATGATATGGCTTTACTTTTAAAAAGACCTCGTTTCGTTTTGCCTTTTAAAATTAATTCCAAACCAATTTTAGCTTTTTCGGGGTCGAAACTCTCCATGTAAAAGGAACTTTTTTCTGCCCCTAGTGCCAACCTAACATTCTCCAGAGTTACATTTTCAGCATCGCTGTTTGATACTTTTCTCCACTCACTTTCACCTGAGTTAAATGAATAGAGCACAACAATAAAAATTACACAAAGTGCAAGTAAAAATTTATTCATTTTAAAACTTTCATTATTATATTGGCATCCAAACTTACACAAACGTATTTTAATACAATAAGGTTGGACTATTTTTTTGCCAACATTTTTAATTGGCAATATAAATTCATTAGATTCGCATTTGTATTTGCTAATAAATGACAAAAAAAGAACTGCGGGAAATATTCAAAGAAAAGCGGAAAGGACTATCTCCCGGAGAACTAAACTCATATTCAGTTGCTATTGTGGAGCGTGCACTTTCAAGTTTTCAGATGGAAGAAAAGATGGTAAGTCTTTTCCTACCGATTGAACGTCAAAAAGAAATAAATACCTATTCGTTATGGGAAAAAATAACAGGATTTGGTAGCCAAGTAGCAGTGCCTATAATGAATGCTCAAAAAGGCGATTTGAAGCATATATTATTTACAAATCAAAATCAATTGGCTGTAAATGATTTTGGAGTTCCAGAGCCACAAACAGGTAAAGTTATAGCGGCACACAGGATAGATGTGGTATTCGTTCCTTTGCTTTGTTTTGACGAACAAGGGCAAAGGGTAGGTTATGGTGGAGGTTATTACGACAGGTTTTTAAAAAAATGCAGTCCGCAATGCAAATTTATTGGATTATCTATTTTTCCCCCGATTGAAAAAATTGAAGATATTTTGCCAAGCGACATAAAACTGCATGCGTATGTTACTCCAGAAAAAGTGTACCGTTTTTAATTTGGCCTTATTCTTGCAAAAGTTTTTTTTGCAGATATAAACTTTTCGAAAATATTACGCGTTTATCCAGATTCAGAGTTTAAAGATTATTTTAAATAATATAGTATGAGAACATTAACAATATTAATTTTATTCGTCGCCATTTTAGGATGCGGAAACGCAGGTTCTGAAACAACCGACAGCATCGTAAAAAAATCTATTTCAGAAATAAATTCGGCACCTAAGAAAACTCCAGACGATAAAGAGGAAGTACCAAGCGATATCTCAGCTGAAAAGCAAAAAATAAAAACGACCAAAATTTTAAAAAATAAAGCGACAAATGAAAAAAGCGAATCCGAAATTCGCTCATCTTCGGAGGAAAGTTTTGAACAGCAGCCTGCAGCGATGCCGAAAGTGGATTTTTCACAAGTCTATCCACAAATTTTATCGAGTTATGTAAGTTCCTCTGGAAAAGTGAATTATTCTGAAATAAAAACGAACTCACAAATGTTAGATCAAGCGATCAATCACTACCAAGAAAATACGCCGAAAAGTTCTTGGAGTTCCGATCAAAAACTAGCCTATTGGATTAATGCTTACAACTTGTTTACCATAAAATTAATAATTGATAATTATCCCATTTCATCGATAAAAAATATTGCGAATGGAAAACCTTGGGATAAAAAATTCATTCAATTGGATGGTAAAGTACTTAGTTTAAATGATATTGAAAATGAAATTATACGAAAACAGTTCAATGAACCAAGAATCCATTTTGCGGTTAATTGTGCTAGTATTTCCTGTCCAAAACTTTTAAATCAACAATACACAGCGTCGAACTTAAATTCACAGTTAGAAAAACAAACAAAACGTTATATCAAGGATAAAAATGAAAACACCTTTACTTCAAATTCTGCAAGTATCTCAAATATCTTTGATTGGTACAAATTGGATTTTAACGGAGGCGTAATTCCCTTTTTAAATAAATATTTGGATAATCCTTTAGCCGGGAATGCGAAAATTACTTACCAAGATTATAATTGGAATTTGAACAATTAAATTCTAAGGTTTGACCAAAAAAAAGCTTGCTTAAACGATAAACTAGCTTTTCTGTTTTTCATAAATTTGACGTAATCTTACGCTCTAATTTTCATTCCATCGTAAGCAATGAAGACATTCTTGGGTAAAATTCGTTCTATTTCTTTTTGTGTTCCTAATAGATGCGATATATGCGTTAAATATGCTCTTTCGGGCTGGATTTCGTCGATGAATGCCAATGCTTGATCCAAATTGAAATGAGAAATATGCTCTTCTAGGCGCAAAGCATTCACCATGATTATTTTTGTCCCCTTCAATTTTGTTTTTTCTTCAGCTGAAATTGTTTTCGCGTCTGTAATGTATGCGAAATCACCAATTCGGAAGCCTAAAACGGGCATTTTATAGTGCATTACCTCAACAGGAATAATATCAATGTCATTAATTTTAAATGGATTTTTAGAAATCCTATTGAGATTTAATCGTGGAATCCCAGGGTACGGATTATCCCCAAAAACGTAAGCAAATTCTCGCTTTAACGCTTCTTCTACGGCTAATGTGCAATAAATTTCCATGTCTCGTCTCTCTTTGAAATTAAAAGCACGAACATCATCTAAACCTGCCACGTGATCTTTGTGTTCGTGGGTAAATAGAACCGCCGACAAAGTCTTAACATTGGCATTCAACATTTGCTGCCTGAAATCAGGGCCTGTATCAATTACGAAATTTTTTTCGTTTACAGTAAACATGATAGAACTTCGCAAACGTTTGTCCTTTGAATCTTTTGACAAGCACACTGTACATTCACAGGCAATCACGGGAACACCTTGAGAAGTGCCCGTGCCCAAAACAGTTATTTCCAAAATTGTTTTATTCTTCACTTTTCCATATTTTAAAACCTAAAATACCCCAACCGACAATGAGTAAAGCTCCTCCAATTGGTGTGATTGGTCCCAAAAAACTCAAACTTATTCCGAGTAACTTTTGCAGTGCAAGACCATATATTGAAAATGAAAAGCAGACTGTCCCCAAGAGCATAAGGTTAAGTGGCCATTTCAATATAAACTTCCATTTTAAAGCCATTACGCCAATAAAAAGAAAAGCTAAACCCTGATACATTTGGTATTTTATACCCGTTTCAAAAGAACTTAGATTTTCCACTGTCAGAACTTTTTTCAAGGCGTGAGCTCCAAAAGCACCTAAAATTATTGCTGTTATTATGAAGAAAATTCCCCAAAGTAATATTATTTTTTGTTTCATGTTCTTTCCTTTAATTTCAAAGATAAGGTATAATCTAAAACCTTAGTCCAATCTTTCCATTTGCCTGAATTTCCTATGGTTTCATTGTGCCATAAGAATACAAAATCGCCACCAAATTGAAGAACTTCGTTGTATAAACTCAGAATTCGTGTGCAAGCTTCTTCGTTAGAAAGTTGTAAATACTCGTTTAAAGTTCCATCCATATAAGCAAAAGGACGAATGATCAAATCGGTTTTTCTGTTTTCAAGAATATCAAACCATGGAAAAGCGTGCGCAGTGCCATTTCTAAACCCTAAAGTATCAGCGAAACCCATCGTAAAGTCTTCCTTTATTCCATATAAAATCAAATTTCGATAGGTTTGAGGAAAAGATATTTTTAAAAAATGTTGTCGGGAACTAATGATTTTCTTACCCACTACCGCCTCCAATCTTTCTTTTTCAGTTTTCACCATTGCAGGAATAGAATTGGAGATATAACTTGGGTGAATTCCTATTTCGCTCATCTGATCTAGTCTTCGAATCAATTCTTGTAAACCAGGATTTTCAAGTTTTATGTTTTTATCATACTGGCCATAATCACCAACCAACCAAAATATTTTTACGGGAAATTTTTGTGCGATTGATTCAATCAAATCATACGTATCGTAAGGGTCTTTTTTAATATTCGCCAATACATCTTTACGTTCCTTGAGGCGCACAAAATTCCTTTGAAGTACATCTTTTGAAATAGAAAGTAGTTTCCTCTTTCCTCTTTTCAATTGATAAGCGTAGGCATTATCAATGTCAAAAGTTGGAATAATGACCGTTTCCGTAGTTTTAACTTGTAATGAAACACCAATCTTTTTTTCAATTTTTTTTATAATCGATAGTGCCCACCTGTCACAAATACATTTGTCTAGCCAATTGTATTGATTTTGCACACTATCTTTCCCGCTAAATCTGTTGTGTGCGTCTCTTTTTCTAGGATAATACTCCTCCATTCTCGACAAAACGAAGAACAACGAAGAAAGCGGATCAGGAATTTCATTAAATGTTAAACATTCTTCAGTTTGCCAATTTCCTTTAGAAATATTTTTTTTTGTCAATCCTATCTCATCCAATAAGCCGCCGATATTCCAATCTGAAAAAGAAATTTTAGTCAAGGTAGATTCAGAAAATTCTTCTTGAGAGCTTGTGAGTTTGTAGTTTATTCCACGCAAAGCCAAGACAAAATCGAGCGTATAGCTCCATCTTTCGTTCAAATTTCGCACGTGAAAGAGTATCATAAGTATTTGATAATTTGTTCACAAATGAATTCTGCTGCTTTCCCATTTCCATAAAAATCAGGGTATGAAAAACCTTCTGCCGACTCAAAATGATCATAAGCCGCGAGAATTCTTTCTTCATCGTGATCGGCTAATAATGCGTTCCCATTTTCAACTATTTCTACCCATTCCGTCTGCGGACGTAAAATGACACAAGGTTTTTTGAAGAAAAAAGATTCTTTCTGCAACCCTCCACTATCTGTGATTATCATTTTAGAATTCTTTTCCAAGGCAATGATATCAATAAAACCAGCAGGTTTTACGATTTTTATTGCTGAATTATTGTCTAAACCTCTTCTTAATTCAGGCGTCAACAAATCATCCATTTGCTTTTTGGTCCGCGGAT
>JBDNIA010000148.1:0-5938 GCA_041688525.1 Crocinitomicaceae bacterium
CTAAGCTATTTACGAATTTTCCAAAACGGCGAAACAACGCTTCTGATTTCATTGTGCGCGAGTCGCCTATAATTACAGCTTTTCCGCCACCTAAATTGAGACCTGAAATAGCATTTTTATATGTCATACCTCTGGAAAGGCGCAGAACATCATTCAATGCATCCATTTCATTTGCATAACTCCACATTCGCGTTCCGCCTAAAGCGGGGCCCAGTACAGTATTGTGCACTGCAATGATCGCTTTGAGACCTGTGACATTGTCATTACAGAACAACAATTGTTCATGGTTGAACTCTGCCATTTGAGCAATCACTGGATTTTCTTCCAAATTGACGTCAGAAATATTTTTAACTTCGATCATAATTCCGATTTAATTTAACGGTTTTTATCAACCAGAATCACTAATTTTACAAGCAATTCTTTTCGCGTCGCAAAAATAGGAAATTAATCGCATGAAGTCACTCAGCTATCTCAACAAATATTTCTTCAAATACAAATGGAGAATGCTTTTGGGCGTACTTTTCATCATACTATCCAATTATTTTGGAGTAAAAATGCCTCTATTTGTGCAATCCACAGTAGATAATCTAATGGTTACGGATAAAATAGGCAATTTTAACGAAGCGCTTATTTTATCCTTAAAAATAGGTTGTATTTACATGTTACTTTCCTTAGGAAAAGGTTTTTTTTTATTCTTGACAAGACAAACTATAATTATCACCAGCCGATTTATAGAATATGACCTCAAAAATGAAGTCTACGATCAATACCAAAAATTGAATTATAATTTCTATAAAAAAAACAATACCGGCGATTTAATGAATCGGATTTCTGAAGATGTAACCCAAGTTCGTCAATACATCGGTCCCGGCGTTATGTATACAGTCAACTTGGTGGTTCTTTTCACTATGGTTATCCGGGAAATGATTGCAATTGACCTTTATCTGACATTATTCGTTTTATTCCCCTTGCCACTAATGTCCTTCTTAATTTATAAAGTTTCAAGTAAAATGAATACCTTGAGCGGAGAAGTTCAAAAACAACAATCTTTTATTTCAACATTAGTCCAGGAGTCATTTTCAGGAATTCGAGTCCTAAAAGCCTACACTCGTGAGTCTGAAACCAAAAAGAAATTTGATGAAAATACAAAGGATTACAAAAAACGTCAAATGAAATTGGTTTTAGTGAATTCATTATTCATGCCGACTATTATTTTCTTGATTGGATTGAGTACCGTTCTATCAATTTATTTAGGCGGTATAATGACTTACAGTAAATCTATTACTTTAGGTCAAATTCTAGCTTTTATCTTTTTTGTCAACAATTTGACTTGGCCATTTGCCTCTGTAGGATGGGTAACTTCAGTTATTCAAAGAGCAGCTGCTTCACAAGAACGAATAAATGAATTTTTAAAAGTTGAACCAGAAATAGTAAACACGAACGTAGATCGATTTAAATTTAATGGGCGTATTGAATTTAAAGGAGTTACGTATACTTATCCCAATTCTGATCTCACAGCATTGAACAACATATCTTTTGAAATATCAGCTGGAGAAACTTTGGGTATAGTTGGAAACACTGGTAGCGGTAAATCTACTATTTTAAATCTTATTATGCGGCAATTCGATCCGGATAGTGGCCAAATATTAATTGATGGTATTGATCTAAAAAAAATCAATTTAGATGCTTACAGAAATCAATCTGCCGTAATTCCGCAAGAAGTATTTTTATTTTCAGATTCCATAGAAAACAATATAAAATTTGGATCTACAGAACCTGAAGTTTCGGATGAAGAAGTGGTGGATGCTTCAAAAAAAGCGCACGTTTACCACAATATTCAACAATTTCCTGATGGTATGAAAACATTACTGGGTGAGCGTGGGGTAAACTTATCTGGAGGGCAAAAGCAAAGAGTTAGCATAGCTCGAGCGCTACTGAGAAATCCAAAATTACTTTTAATGGATGACTGCTTTTCAGCAGTTGACACTGAAACAGAGGAGATAATATTGAAAAATCTGAAAAATGAATTCGTCTCTAAAACAGGTGTAATTGTTTCACATAGAATATCTTCACTTCGAAACGCCGACAATATTATAGTTTTGAATGGACATCAAATCGCAGAAGTGGGGAATCATCAAGAATTAATGAATTTGAATGGAATTTATGCTGAAATATACGAAAGACAGTTAGCAGAAGAAGTTTAAAGTTTTGAATTCTTAATGGACTTTCGAACTGGAAAAATTATTTTTATATTTCGTTGAAAACTCTATTCGAGTAATCTCATAAAATTGACATCAATAATGTATCTTTACATCTTATTAAAAACCATCAATGGGTAAAATAATTGCAATAGCAAATCAGAAAGGAGGAGTAGGTAAAACTACTACCGCTATTAATTTAGGTGGATGTCTAGGTGTTTTAGAATACAAAACCCTAATTGTTGATTCTGACCCACAAGCAAATGCTACGTCTGGAGTTGGTTTGGATTCAAATAGTGCTGGAAATATTTACGATTGCATAATTAACGATGTACATCCTAATCAATTCATCATCAAAACGGATAATCCTAATTTGGATATTCTTCCATCTCATATCGATTTGGTCGGTGCTGAATTGGAAATGATTAATCTCCCAAATCGTGAATATAAGCTTAAAGCTGCCCTAGACAAAATCAAAGACAATTATGATTTTATTATTATAGATTGCTCACCTTCTCTCGGTTTGATAACTGTGAATTCACTTGTTGCGGCAGATTCAGTTATGATTCCAGTTCAATGCGAATACTTTGCCTAGAAGGGCTGGGAAAACTATTAAATACTATTAAAATAGTTCAAGGTCGACTCAACCCAGATTTGGAGATTGAAGGAATTCTGTTGACAATGTATGACACACGTTTACGCCTTTCAAATCAAGTAGTTGATGAAGTAAAAACACATTTCCAAGAATTAGTTTTTGACACAGTTATTCACCGAAATACAAAGTTAGGTGAAGCTCCCAGTTACGGGGAAACAATTGTTATGCACGATGCCTCAAGCAAAGGATCAATCAATTATTTAAACTTTGCAAGAGAAGTTTTGCAAAAAAATAATATGACTAAAATTGGAAATGAAGATAAAAAAATGAAATTAGGAAATGAATTCTAATACAAAGAAACGACCGCCTTTAGGCAAAGGATTAAGTGCTTTATTAGAAAGCGCCAGTACTGATATTACAAGTTCAACTAATGTATCTGGTTTGGTTGGTTCTATATCCAGTCTTCCAATAGAAAGTATTGAAGCTAATCCCTTCAATCCGCGCGCTGATTTTGAGAAAGAATCTCTTCAAGAATTAGAGCAATCTATTCGCATACACGGTATAATTCAACCACTTACAGTAAGAAAACTAGGTCGCGATAAATACCAATTGATTTCTGGAGAAAGAAGGTTCCGCGCATCTCAAATGGCCGGTCTAACTGAGATTCCTGCTTACGTGCGCATTGCAAACGATCAAGCAATGCTTGAAATGGCATTGGTAGAAAACATTCAAAGAGAAAATTTGAATGCTATTGAAGTTGGCCTATCCTATCAAAGACTTATTGATGAATGTGAATTAACGCAAGATCAATTAAGTCAAAAAATATCCAAAAGTCGCTCGAGTATTACGAACCACTTGCGGTTATTGAAATTACCTGCTCCTGTTCAAGCTGGCGTTCGCGATAACTTAATTTCCATGGGACACGCGAGAGCAATCGTTTCGGCTGGAGACGAAGACATACAAATCGCTCTTTTCCATCAAATTGTAGACGAACAACTATCTGTCCGCGACTTAGAGAACTTAATAAAGTCAGGTGTCAGCAAAGAATCGAAGAAATATGAAAATAAGTCAACTGAAAAAGCTGAAGTCTCAACTAAACAGTATGCTTTTAAAGAACATTTATCTGATAAATTATCTGCCAAAATTGAAATCTCTAAAGGTTCAAATGGTACGGGTAAACTAGTAGTGAATTTCAATTCAGAAAATGATTTAAATCGAATTATCGCGCTTTTATCAAAAGCATGAAAAATAATTTAGGCTTTTTCACCATTATCTTTTTTGCTGTTTTTAACGCAATGGCGCAACAAGATAGCCTGAAGGCTGGAAAATGTGACACTTGCCACTCTGTGCGTAAAGCGACATTGTTTTCAACTGTAATCCCCGGTGCTGGACAGATCTACAACCATTTCGCTCAACCTAAAGGAAGGAAAAAAGCCTATTGGAAAGTTCCTCTTATTTATGCCGCTCTTGGTAGTGTGGGATTTCTATTGGTTTCCAATCAATCGGATGTAATCTCTTTGAGAAAAGAATACCGCTATCGAGAGGATAACAATGGAGATAGACTAAATTGGATTCAATATGATTCTCAAGGACTTCTAACATTAGAATCACAAAGCGCTAATTTTCGTGACTTTTCAATTTTAGGATTAATCCTAATCTATGGTTTTCAAATTGCAGATGCTGCTGTAGAAGCACATTTTGTGCATTTTGATGTTTCAGAAGATTTAAGTTTTAATATTAAGCCTTGGTCTTACCAAGCTTCGCACGTAGGACTGAGTCTCTCATTTAATTTTCGTTAATAAAATAGACATTCACAGCAATAAAAGTATTTTTGCAAGCAAGATGAGAATAGCGTTGATAGGATACGGAAAAATGGGCAAAGAGATTGAAAGTCTTGCTGTTGAAAAAGGGCACGAAATTGTTTGTAAAATTGATTCTCATAACCCTATCCATCAGGCTGATTTTTCAAACGTAGATGTCGCAATAGAATTTACGAAGCCAGAATTGGCTGTTCCTCACATCGATTTTTGTTTGAAAAATAAAATTCCCTTGGTTGTGGGGACAACTGGTTGGTATGATAATTTATCCGCAATTGAAAAGAAAGTAAATTCTTTAAATGGCAGTCTTTTATATGCTTCCAATTTCAGTATCGGCGTCAATGTCTTTTTCGAAATCAACAGAAAACTCGCCGAATTAATGACTCCGCACAGTTTTGATTATCAGGTTTCGATAGAAGAAATTCACCATACGCAAAAATTAGATGCTCCTAGCGGTACGGCAATAAGTTTAGCTAATGACATTATGGCCAACTCTAAATATACAAAATGGAATTGTATAGAGAATAACGATAACTTATCTACTAGTAAGATACCAGAATTTGATATAATTGCCAAAAGAATTGGGGAAGTACCGGGAACACATGTAGTGAATTACTCTTCTGAAATAGATAGAATTGAAATTAAACATGAAGCGTACAGCAGAAAAGGTTTCGCTTTGGGCTCCATCCTTGCAGCACAATGGTTGCTTGACAAACAAGGAATATTCACAATGAAAAACGTATTAAACATTTAATAAATGAACGCACTATATTTTTATTTACTCATTTTAGTTCATCCCTACATCGCATTGTGGTGGAAAAGTTTCCCCGTTGCCGGTAGAAAAAACTGGGAAGCCTTGGTGCCAGTTTACAATTATTACGTTGCTTTCAAAATATCTTGTCAAAAACCATGGTGGTCACTTTTACTGATTTTCCCGGGAGTACACTTGGTGATGTTGGCAGTCGTAAATGTTAGTTATATTCGTCGCTTTGGCTATTTCACGCTGGTAGACACACTACAAGGCATCTTCTTCCCGTATATCATTTTCTTCAAAATCTCTCAAAACCCCGCAGACTACCAAGCTGAAACAAATTGGGCAAATAGCAAAGAGGCTGCACAACGTGAATGGGGCGATCATTTGACTTTATTTATGTCACTTCCCGTTTTTGGCCACCTTATTGCGCTTGGAACACAGGCAGTTACACGTGAGCGCGCTGGAAAAAAATCAAAAGTAAAGGAATGGGTAGAAAGTATTCTTTTTGCTTTAGTTGCAGCCGGAATAATTAGAACGTATGTTTTCGAGCCGTTCCAAATCCCTACTGGATCTA
>JBDNIA010000149.1:0-12794 GCA_041688525.1 Crocinitomicaceae bacterium
ATAACGTGGTTGTTCGTCACTATGTAACCGTCACCGGCAATAATAACACCTGAGCCAGAGCCTTGACCAAATTGTTTAAATTCTTTACCGCCAGCTCCTGGACCGTAAAAAAACTCAGAAAAGATATCCCGTTGGAAGGAAGTTTGAACAACTTTTGTCGTAACGTGAACGACAGAATTTAAGGAACTCTCGGAAGCCGTGACAAAATTATTTGCTTCAAGCGGAGTTTCACCTGATAAATTAACTTGTCGTGTATATCCGTTTCTGTTGTCATCGATAACTTGGTCGGAATATGCTTGCGATTGATTGTTCGCAAAAGTTAAATACACTACAAGTGGTAAAATTCCGCCAATCAACCCTAGACCTATAATTTTTATATTACCTGATATTTTCATTTTAAATATTTTGATTTCCCATACATACCCCAATAATAACGCCAATAATAATAAGCTGTTGCATTGGCCGCTGTTAAAGATTGTTAAGCAGTTTGGTGCTACATCACCTATAAAACCTACTTTTACACCCATAATATAGAAAGTATGCAAATCGATTTTTTCAAATATCAAGGTGCTGGAAATGATTTTATTGTTCTTGACAACTTTTCAGGTAGATATGATAAACTGACAGTTTTTCAGTTTGCTAAATTATGTGACAGGCGATATGGAATTGGTGGCGATGGTTTGATAAAGATCAACAGCGATAAAAATGTAGATTTTGGAATTGACTATTACAATGCTGATGGTACGCAGAGTTTTTGTGGAAATGGCGCAAGATGTTCAGTTCGTTTTGTCAATGAATTTATTTTCAAACGTGATTCTTATATATTCAATGCAATTGATGGCATTCACGATGCACAATTGGAAGGTGGTGATATAAGCTTGGAAATGAAGGACGTTGAGCACATAGAATCAGGTGAGGATGATACTTATATTTTGCAAACTGGTTCACCACATTTTATAAAATTTGAAAAGAACATTAAAACTGCGGATATGATAGCTTTTGGCAAATCTATTCGTTACAATGACGCTTACAAAGAAAATGGGATAAACGTTAATTTGGTAGAACAAATTAGTGAGAATATCTTAAACATAAGAACCTATGAGCGGGGCGTCGAGGACGAAACGTTGTCATGTGGAACAGGAATTACAGCAGCGGCAATAGCTTATGCAGTTAAAAATGATATTTTTGGGGATATTCATATTTTTATTGAAGCAAAAGGGGGTGATTTGGAAGTGAAGTTTTTTACTGAGGATGCAAAGTCATTTAATAAGATTCGTCTTATTGGCCCAGCTGAATATGTTTTCAAAGGAGAAATTCATGTTTGAGTTAGCGAAAGTTAATAGCCTTGAATTAGGTTCATCTGAAATTCTACAGAAAGGTATTTTTTTATGGATATGGCAACCTGAAAAAACGCCTCCACACATTGGGATTTCAACGGATGGAGTGTATTTTAGTTTACAGTTCGAAAAAATGCAATTTGAATTATCTGTCCAAAATCTATTTGAAATTATCGAGCGAAAACAGACAAGTATAATGTGGCTTAAAATACAAGTTGAAAATCAAAATATCAGAGATATATTTTTAAATTATGTTAGTTGCTCTCTAAATAATTGTTCTTGTATACAGCCTATTCTAGATGTGTTTTCAATACGTAAAAAAGATGCAATTCTGCCCGACTTACTCGAATCTCTCGAATCAAAGGGAATAGTAGGCAAACTTTTTCATAGCTACTTGCCTAAAAAATTTACCCAGATTAATTCTTATACAAGAGAAGATGTAATGGAACATTTATTGAATTTGCAGACGTGATTAAAAAGGGCAAAATAGTGCTGCGTAAAGCCAGAATTATAGACTTTCCAAAAATTTATGAATGGGAGAATAATCCTGATAATTGGATAGTTTCTGAAACAGAAAAGCAATATACTTTTAATGAAATAAGCATGTTGTGTGAATCGGCTGAAGATATTTTTGAAACTAGTCAGCTCAGGTTAATCATTGAAACCAATGACACGAACGAAAGTATAGGAACATTGGATTTTTTTCAAGCAGATTTTGATCAGAAATCTGCTCATATAGGCATACTAATTGCATCCGACAAACACAGACGAAAAGGATATGCGCAAGAGGCAATTCAACTCGCTAGTGAATTTTGTGCTCAAGTACTTTATCTTGATAAAATATATTGCACGATACATTCCTTTAATTTTGCGAGTCTCGAATTGTTTAAAAAATGTGGTTTTCAAAATATTGAAGAAGGAAAAGAGAATTCTATATTTGATCCGAATTCAAATGATGTTATCAAAATGATATTATGGCTAAAAAAATAATTATTGCACTACTTCTTGTGGGTCTTGCAGGTGGAATTCTTTTCAAAGAAAAGCTGATTATACTTTGGTATTCCGCTTCAACAACGTCAAATAAAGAAATGAAAAGTTTTTTTATTTCTGAGCATATGAGCTTGTTGGAATTGTCAGCAAAACTTAAAAAAGATGGTTTTGTAAAAGCCTCAGGTGCGATAATTGCACTGGGAAAATATAAGAAGTTGAACAAGGAGAATATTGCTTTGGGCAAATACAACATTGCAGCTAAAACGAGTCTTAGGGTTTTATTAAATGGTTTTTATTTGAATGCATTGGGAAATGGAAACGCTGAAGTAGAGGTGGATGTGGTTGTGCCAAACGTTCGTTTTCTTGTAGATTTAGGAGGCAAATTGGCAGCCAAAATCTTGGTTGACAGCAACGAGTTCGTGAGTAGGATATATAGCCCGGAAACCTTGAGCAAATATGGCTTTACAAGAGAACAATTACCAGCGATGTTTCTCCCGAATACCTACAAAATGTATTATGATACTGACGCCAATTCATTTTTGGAGAGAATGGCAAAGGAGTATAAAAACTATTGGACGCCGGTAAGATTGGAAGCATTGAAAGCTGTTGGATTAAAATCACCTTCGGAAGCTGTAACTCTTGCCAGTATCGTTTATAGCGAGCAATCAAAGCAACAAGCAGAATGGCCGATAATCGCTGGCTTGTATTTGAATAGAATTAATCAAGGCATTCCTTTGCAATCTGATCCAACATTTAAGTTTTGTTGGGGAAAAAAGTTAGACAAGGTTCAAAGACTCTTGAATGAACATAGAAATATAAAATGTGATTATAATACGTATCAAATTAAAGGATTGCCACCAGGACCAATTTGCATCCCACCAATAGGAGTTGTTTCGGCTGTTTTAAACCCAACCAAGCACGATTATATTTTTATGGTGGCTGCACCTTCATATTCTGGGAATCATTTATTTTCAAAAAACTATTCTGAACACAATGCTAACGCTAAAATCTTTCAAAGATGGTTGGCTGGTGAATTGATAAAAAACAACTAATTTAAGCTGATGAAAAGAAGGACCATTTTTAAATTTGGAGTTATTGGCGGATTTTTGGGATTGACCCAGCCAGCAAGAGCAGCAGAGTTTTTGGTTAATTCATCAAAGAGAAAAATCAAAGGGCCAATTGTTATCTCAACTTGGTCGCATGGGTTAGAGGCAAATAAAGGAGCTTGGGAAGTTCTGTCTAACGGAGGAAACGCATTAGATGCAGTAGAAAAAGCTGCCCGTGTTACAGAATCTGACAGAACCAATAGAAGTGTTGGTATTTCGGGTCGGCCAGATAGAGATGGACATGTTACTTTGGATGCTTGTATTATGAATCACGAATCTAAATGCGGGGCAGTTGGTTTTGTAGAGGGATATGAACATCCTATTTCAATTGCTCGTTCTGTAATGGAAAATACACAACACGTAATGTTGGTTGGTGAAGGCGCTGAAGACTATGCAATGTGGGCTGGATTTAAAAAAATAAAATCACCGATAAAGGAAGTTGAAAAAGAGTACAAAGAATGGCAAAAGGAAAATAAGGACTTATTTAAAAAACCAGTAATTAACCACGAAAATCACGATACAATCGGAATTATAGCAATGGATGAAAATGGTAATTTGTCTGGTTCATGCACGACAAGTGGTTGGGCGTATAAATTGCATGGCAGACTTGGTGATTCACCGATAATTGGTGCAGGTTTATTTGTCGACAACGAAGTTGGAGCTGCTGTAGCTACAGGTCTTGGAGAGGCTATAATACGTATTGCAGGAAGTCATACTGTTGTGGAATTGATGCGGCAGGGAATGTCTCCAGAAAATGCTTGCAAAGCTGCTGTTGAACGAATAATAGCAAAACATGATGATTTAACGGGATTACAATGTGGATTCTTAGCTTTAAATAAAGACGGCGAATACGGTGGATACTCTGTTTACAACGGTTTCAATTTTGCAATGAGAACAAATGAATTTGAAGGAATGAAAGACGCACCTTTCAATAGATCGTGGTAATATGACAAGAAAAGCGCTTATAATATTAATTGGAATGGGAATTTCCCACCAGAGTTATTCACAAACTATGGAACTGAATTGGCAAGTCTTAAATCCATTAAACAATGCGTGGTTAGACTTCGGAAGCAAAGGAAGTGTTCAAGAATCTTTTTTGAACGCCCGAGAATTGCCTGACCCTTTCATTGGAAAGAACGAAGAATTATATCAATGGATGGAAAACCACCAATGGCAATTGATATCTCGATTTGAATTAACAAATGAAACGTTCAATCGAGAATTTTTGGAACTGAATTTTTTTAATGTTGATACGTACGCAGATATTTTTTTAAATGACTCTTTAATTGGAAAAACAAATAATGCATTTCGGCCATATTTATACGACATTAAACCTTTTGTAAAACTTGGTGTAAATCAAATTAAAGTGATTTTCACATCCCCAGTAGACTACCATAAGGAAAATTATAAAAATGCAAAAACGAAGTTGCCAGCACCTAACGATGTTAACAAAATCGCAATAGCGCCTTATTCTCGAAAACCTCAATATCAATTTGGTTGGGATTGGTCCTTGCGAATGAACACGATGGGCTTTTGGAAACCTGTTGAGATTAATGCATTCGATGGCAATAAAATAACTTTCAAAAACATACAAATAACTTCTATAGAATCGAATAAAGCAGAAGTTCTATTTCAAATTCACACCAAAAAAGAATTAACGGAAGATCTAATTTGGCAAAGTAAGCAATTCGGAGATTTTAAAATAAATGCTGGTGAACACAGTTTTCACAGGAAAGTCATCATTGAAAAACCTGAATTATGGTGGCCAAAAGGTCAAGGTAAACAGCATTTATACGCTGATCTGTGGGTTTTAAAGAATAAATTGGGAGAAACAATTGATCAGGTGTCAGTTCGATTTGGCGTTAGAAAATCCACATTAGTTCAGGAAAAAGATGAAATTGGGACGAGTTATGAAATTCATGTAAATGACAGAGCCATATTTTGCAAAGGGGGCGATTACATCCCGCAAGATATTTTTCCAGCACGAGTAACCAGAAATCAGATTCGAAAAATGGTTGAAGACATGGAGAAAGCTAACTTTAACATGGTTAGAGTTTGGGGAGGAGGTTACTATCCAGATGACTATTTCTTCGAACTGTGCGATGAAAAAGGAATTATGGTTTGGCAAGACTTTATGTTTGCTTGTGCAATGTATCCCGGAGATGATGAATTTTTAGCCAATTTAAAAGAAGAATTTGATTATCAAATACCACGAATTTCAAGTCATCCATCAGTTGTTTTATTTAATGGTAACAACGAAGTCGATGTAGCTTGGAAAAATTGGGGTTTTCAGGCGCGCTATTTAATTTTTGGCAGTGAAGCAGATAAAATAGAACAAGACTATAAACGACTTTTTCAAGGTTTTTTACCAGAAAGAGTAAGCCACTGGAGCACCGTTCCTTATATACATACTTCGCCGCTAAGCAATTGGGGTAAGGCAGAATATTACGACAGCGGATCGCAACATTATTGGGGTGTTTGGCATGGAAAAGATCCAATTGAAGATTTTGGAAAAAAGAGCGGTAGATTCAATGCGGAATATGGCTTCCAGTCTTTCCCCCAAATGTCAACAATAAAAACATTTGCGACCGAAAGTGACTTGGATCTAGAATCAGATGTGATGAAGCATCATCAGAAAAGTTATGTTGGAAATGGAATGATGCTAAAACATGCGAAAATCTTGTTTGGTCAGCTAAAGACATTTGAACAATTTGTGTTTTATTCGCAATTAACCCAAGCCAAAGCGGTGGGAATAGCAATTTCTTCTCATCGTATCCAAGCCCCAAGATGCATGGGGACGCTATATTGGCAAGTGAACGATTGTTGGCCGGCGCCTTCTTGGTCGAGTATTGATTATTTCGGAAATTGGAAACCTTTGCACTACCAAGTTCAGAAAGATTATGAAGATATTACCATTGTAGAAAAAATTGAAGAACTCGACAAAGAAGATTATTATTTAGTAAATGGTTCCGGATATTCGCAAGAATTAAAGATTACTTGGACTATTTATTCTTTAGATGGAAAGTTGCTGAAAGCAGACAGCTGTATTGAAGAGTCCTACACGAATAAGTCAATTCAATTGGCGCAATATTTAAGTGAAGAGAAATGGAGAAAAGAAAATTATGTGATAAATTTTCAAATTCGGGAAAAGGAAAAGCTATGGACCGATAGAACTTTCTTGCATTTGCCAAAGAAGAAAAAAAGAGAAGATAACCGTAAATTTGAGGCCAGTATATCATATGATTCAATCAATAAGAAAGGAACATTGACAATAGAAAATCACTATTTTATAAATTCGCTATGGATAACCAGTGCGAACAATGAGGTGTTCTTTAAACAAAATTTACTACACCTATTGCCAGGAAAACATACGATAGATTTTGTATCAGAAAAATTGGTTTTAATCGAACATTTGAATTTTGAACATCTTTAGAAATCAACATTGTTGATATTGATTTTTATATAAATTTGTATAAATAGTCGGATGAAATTACTTTTATTATAGAATATGGATATTGAAAAAATAATAAAAGCAAATTTTAAATCGGCGCAACAGAAAGCCATAGTGCACACGCAACTAACGGCTGGTTTTTTAGCGGCGAAGCAGGGTAAATTTATGGCTACGTTTGATTTATCTATGGCTCAATTTAATATTTTAAGAATCTTACGAGGTTCTGGAAAACAACTGACAATTTCAACGATTAAGTCGCGGATGGTAGAAAAATCTCCAAATACAACGCGTTTATTGGATAAATTACTTGAAAAAGGTTTTATCAAACGAAAAGGTTGTGATGAAGACAAAAGACAAAGTTTTGTTGAAATCACGGAGTCGGGTCTGGAGATTTTACAGAAAATAGATGAAGCTAATTTTTCTCGTTTCCTTGAACCTATAGGTTTTTCCGATGAAGATGCGGACAAACTAAGTACTTTGTTGGATAAACTTCGCGCTTCATTTTAGGATTTATTTGAATTTGTGTGATTCAAATTAACTTACTTTTGCTGTAAAGTATTTTAAATGAAGTTTGCGTTATTCTTATGTTTCCTTTTTACAATTTTTTTTTCAAATTTTGCACAAACAAATAGTTCTTCCGTCAAATCAAATATTGTAAAAGGTCAAATTTTAGACACGCTAACAGCGAAAAATCTTGAATTTGTTTCGGTAAGGTTATTTTCCGCACGAGACTCAAGTGTTGTTGGAGGAGCGCTAACTGATTCTTTAGGTAAATTTGAACTATCAGTTTTCAAAACAAAGCGCTTCTATTTGACTTTCTCTTTAGTTGGTTACAGTTCGAAAACAATTGAAAACTTGTCTTTTAATGACGCAAATATAAGTTATGATCTTGGGAAAATCAGTTTAAAATCCTCATCGGTTCAGAATTTAACAGAAGTTAAAGTCATTGGTCAATTGGATGTTTTTAAAACAGGTATAGACAAAAAGATTTACAATGTTTCAGAAGATTTAAATACGCAAGGTAGCAGTGCCAGTGATGTGTTAAATAATATTCCCTCTATTGAAGTAGATCAAGATGGAAATATTTCATTGAGGGGTGACGGAAATGTGATTATATTGGTTGACGGCAGGCCGAGCACGCTTACAATAAATGGTGGTCTACAGGGTTTACCCGCAAATTCGGTAGAAAGGATTGAAGTTGTAACCAATCCCTCTGCAAAATATGACCCAGATGGAACCTCTGGAATTATTAATATCGTTTTAAAAAAGTCAAAATTACGCGGGATAAATGGCGCTGTTAGTACAACTTTAGGAACGGGTAATTTATTTAATGGGACTGGTTCTGTAAACGTGAGAACTAGTAAAATCAATGTTTTTGCAAATTATTCTTATCGATATAGTGAAGGGTATAGAAACTTTGATGGAAAATTAAGTCGTGGAACAAGTTTAGGAACAACTCTTCTAGAGCAAAATAGACCGGGAACACATTTGAGAAAAAATCAAAACTTGAGAGTGGGATTCGATTATTACTTGACCAATACTCAGACTATTGGTTTTTCCGTAAATCACGCTCTAGGATATCAGGACAGATTTAGCGCCTTGAATAATACGTTTTACGACGAAGATAGGCTCCTCTACAGTAATTGGGAAAGGAAGTCGAATGATATTTCGGAAGATGAAAATTTAGATTTTAATGTCAATTATAGAAATGAATTAAAGAATAACAAAGGAACCTTAAGTGCTGACTTCACAACTTCTTTTGGGAATGAAAAAAATAGTGGAGAATATTCCAACGAATATTTTCTGAATAATTACGTGAGTTCAACACAATCATACATAAACCAAAGATTAAATAAAAAAGAAGACAACAATGTGACAACAGGTCAATTGGATTATACCACGACTCTTACGAAGCAAAAAGCTAGGATTGAAGTAGGAGCGAAAGTAATTTTGCGCAATCAAAATTTAGATACAAAGTCAGAAACTTTAAACGATTCGTTAAACCTTTATCTTTCAGATACTTTAGCAAATTTCAGGTATAAATATGTTGAGCAGATAACATCAGCTTATGCTATTTGGGGACAGCAATTTGGCAAATGGAAATATCAATTGGGTATCCGGGGAGAATATGCTCAACAAATACCGTATTTAATTGACCAAGATAAGCGGATAGTAAATGATTATTTCAATTTATTTCCATCGGGACATTTGCGCTATGACTTGAATAAAAAAAGAGAGTTGAGTCTGAGTTATAGCAAAAGAATTAATCGAGCCAATTCTTACGAACTAAATCCATTTACAGATTATTCTGACCCCTTAAACTTAAGATTTGGCAATCCATATTTAACGCCAGAGTTTATAAACAGTTTTGATTTAGGTTATAGTATTGAGAAAGATAAGATTGTTTTTACCTCAAGTATTTTTTATCGCTCTTCAACAGATGTGATTCAGCGCGTAAAAGTATTTTATGACGACAATATTACGGCTACTACCTACGGTAATATTGATAAAAGTCAGAGTTATGGATTTGAAGCTGTTTTAAATTACAAACCGCTTAAATGGTTTAGAAATACGCTGTCCTTTAACGGAGATAGAATTGAATATTTCAATGCAGGCGGAGAAGGAAACTTTAATAATTCAGGATTTAATTTAGGAATTAAGTATTCTGGAACTGTTGATTTTTGGAAAAACACGGCTTCTTTTCAAGTGAATGTCCGTTACAACACGCCAAGAATTGCTGCACAAGGAAAAGTTTTGCCACGCTCTGCAATCGATATTTCTGGTGATAAAAAATTTAGCGACCATTGGTCGATTGGAATGCGGTTGAGTGATGTATTCAATACACAAGGATTTAGCTATGATTTTCAGCAGCAAACAGTCCGCCAAACTGGAAACTATAAATGGCTCACGAGGAGACTTTATTTTACGCTTACCTATAAGTTTGGTAAATTGGAGATTGGAAAGAAGGAAAATCGAAACTCCGCTGGAGGTGAAGTTGATTTTTAGTTTTTAATTTGAACACCTAAGTTCAACAAAGCTTGATCAAAATTCATTATTGCCTTTTTTGGTAAGCGCAAAAAGTATATTTTTTCTTTAGTTGCTCTAATTATTTTTTCATTTGGTTTCATGTCCATTCAATTTTGTGTTTAATTGAATTTATCCAAAATTTATACCAAAAATTAAGTGATTTATTGAATGGCAGGTTTTATTGATGGAAATGGATTATTTTAGACCTTTTTCGCAAGTGTATACGAAAGCAGGAGGGAAATTCCAAAATGTATAATTGACTTTTACTCTTGGAAATTTACTCTTCAAATAATTTTTAGACTGCAGAGAGTATTGGAATTGAGTCATTACTCCGTTCTTAGATAAAGAGTTCTTCGCTGCCGATACTATACTTCCACGTAGATCTTTTGAAAAGTTTGCCAATGGCAGAGATGAAACTACTACATCGGCCTTGTGTACATTGTAATGTTCAAGATACTGACCTATTTTTTCAGCACTGTCATGAATAAAATGACAACGCTTATCAGCAATAGTGGTTTTCAAATTATGATAAAATTGATCGTGTAATTCGAAAACTAACAATTGCGCGTCAGGAGCCATTCGTTCTAAAATTTCTCTTGTAAAAACGCCGGTACCTGGCCCTAATTCAACAATTATTTTAGCCTTTGAAAAGTCAATTGGCAATAACATTTTATTTGTCAATGATTTAGAGCTTGGGCGTATCGAACCGACAAGTTTCTTATTCTTGAAAAATTCTTTAAAAAAATCATGCTTCTCCATACAACTCTTCCTTGATCATTAGTTTGCCATTATGCAAGATACCTAGAACTTTAGCATTGTATTCTTTGCCAATAAAAGGACTATTTCTGCTCAAAGATATAATTTCATTTTCATCAAAAATCCATTTGTCGTTCAATGAAAAAAGCGTTAAATCTATTTTACTTCCAATTTCTATTGTACGCTGTGGAATTTCGAGAATATCGCGAACGCGCTTACCTAAAATTTCACATATTAGATCCACATCGAAGTTTTTGTCAGATGCTAAATTAGAGAATAATGTTTGTAGTTGCAATGCCCCAAAAGCTGCGTGGTCAAACTCAATTTCTTTCTCTTCTGGATCCCCGGGACGGTGGTCAGAAACAATACAATCGATAGTCCCATCTTTTAGACCTTTCCATAAAGCCAAGCGATCGGACTCTTCTCTTAAAACAGGAAGTACTTTGAAGTTTGAATCAAAATCAAAAACAGAATCCTCAGTAAAAAGAAGATTCATAATGTGCACATCTGCAGATACGTCTTTGTTTTTCTTTTTCGCTTTTCGAATTAAATCGACAGATTCTGCAGTTGACAAACCTGTGAAATGGATTTTTCCACCAGTATATTCAGCCAATCGCAAGTTTCTTTCTAGTTGAATGATTTCAGAAATGGATGGATCAGCTTTTAGACCTGTTTGAACAGAAGCCATTCCTTCATTTACCATACCGGAGCCGGATAAACTAGAATCTCGTGAAAAGCAAATCACCTTTCCACCAAAGTTTTTTGTGTAAAGTAATGCTCTATAAAGAATTGCGGTGCTCAAAGGTTGGTTGTCATCAGAAAATAACCGAACGCCATTTTGATACATATCGAACAATTCAGCAAGATTTTCTCCATTCATCTTTTCAGTAATTGCACCAATTGGATGTAGTTGTGTAGCGTGATTTTCCGCACGCTTCAATAAATACTCTATCGCAGCTTTATTGTCGACAACGGGGTTTGTAGAGGGCAAAACAGCAACGTGCGTATAGCCGCCGTATGATGCAGCATCAAGTCCAGTCTCAATATTTTCCTTGTGCTCTTTGCCGGGATCGCAGAAATTGGCTTTTAAATCAACCCAGCCTGGACTAAGATGTAAATCATCGGCCTGAACGCGATGCGCATCTTTGTCTTCAATTTTTTTGGCTATTGAAAGAATTGAATCATTTTCAATTAATATATCCATTTTTTTCCCGTTGAAGGAGGAGGATGTATCGTGTATTAACGCCTGTTTGATAAGTATTTTCATGGATTAATTTAGTTTTTCCACCATCGAATAAGAATTAATTCAAGGATTAAAAATAACAAACTTAAAAGAATTGTCCAACGCCAATATTCGATTGGTTTTTCTAAATCAAGTTTTGCCAAACTTTGCCCTTCCTTTATTATACTCGGTGCAATATTTACAATCCCCCTTTTTTCAAATTCTTCAACAACCTGGCCCATATCAAAAGTTTCTATATTTGATTCTTTTCTTGAATAATTCAAAGCTAATTTTCCAATTTTAGATTCAGAAACGATGTCATAAATACCAGAAGTTAGTCTCTCTTTTGCTGGAGCTCCCTGAATAGAAATATAATCCAAATTTCCTACACGTTCTTTTATCGGTATGAAATCTAATTCTTTATTTGTTAAATGTATTGGCTTCTCCGTATTGAGCGTCGTATAAAGAGGATATTTATTGTCCTCACCGATAATTAAGAAATAGGGGCGTTGTTTGTGGCTTAATTCGCCAATTCGAAGTAAAACGGTGCTAAATAAGGCATTGTTGGTAAAGGAACTAAATTCAGGTTTTAAACTGCTTGCAAAAAGAAACGTTTTAGCGTCTGTTGAGCGAATAAAAATAGGCTGACCATTTTGCGCATTTATAAGTGATATGCTTGCAGAATTTCCAGTCAAAGCATAAAGTTTATAGAGTGGAGGTAAGTTTATCCGTTCAGGTTTCTTTTCAAATACTGGCCCAAAGAAAGGATCATTGTAAACTATTTCGCTCATTTTAGTTCCATCTGTTAGAATGGATCTGATACCTGCCATGCCGAGAGAATTCATTGCTCTATTCCATGATGATTTGTCGATCTTGGCTCCCGGAAAAATAAGTAAAGTCCCTTG
>JBDNIA010000150.1:0-12307 GCA_041688525.1 Crocinitomicaceae bacterium
ATTCAAAGACCCGCCCACAAGGTGAGCCCAATCGGAATCAAATATCAAATCAGAACAATAGAAAACCAAATCCACGTCCCGCAGAAGGAGGTGAGCAAAAAGAGGATTCGCTCACTGCGCCTCAGGCAAGAGAGGAAGGTCAAGCTATCAAAAGGAGACCAAATAAACGCAGAAAATCCAGCAACAAGCCGAAAGGTCCAGAATCCGCGCAAAGTGAATAGCAAATTAATTTTGATATTAACAATTGGTCTTGTGGTGTTTAGTTCTTGCGAGACCAAACCGTATTATGATAAAACATATTCGTTTAAAGGTAAAACGTGGAATCAGCGATTAAAACCAGAATTCGTTGTTCCTGTTGAGCAGACGAACCAATACTTTGATTTTATTATTGCTATTCGGACAACAACAGATTATAAATTCAATAATCTTTGGATATATTTGAATACGACGACCCCTAACAATAAGAAAGGAAGAGATCCGTTTCAAATAAGAGTTGCCAATAATGACGGAACATGGAGAGGGACAAAAACAGGAACGGTAGTAGAAAATCAGCTTTTATTTAAACGCAGAAAATTCCCAGAAAAGGGGAATTATAAGTTTACAATAGAACAAGCAATTACTGAAAAAACGGTTGGAGAAATTTTAGATATTGGTCTTCGCGTGATTCCTGTAAAATGAATTTAATTTTTCTTATTTTTCCTTTTGTATTTTCGCGTAAAAGAAAACGAGACAATGTGTTCACTTTTGGCTTTAACAAAAGATTTTCCGTACATATACTTTAGCGAAACGTTGTACGGTCCAATCATTTCAAAATCCATTCCAATGGAAGCACGAATTTTGTTAATATAAACTCCAGAATATACGTTGTTGTCAAAAAACCACTCACATGAAGCAGTAGGAGAGAAGATGCTGTTATTAATATCGTAAAGGATTTCAGGCTTTATCCGAACGCCTGGCGCGATGTCTGAAAAACTATTTTCAGTGGAACGAATTCTTGTAAAAGACCCCTGTAAACGAACGCGCGTGCCAAATTCGAACCGATTCCAATTATGAGAAAGGTTAGCATTTAAATTAAAGCGTTGAGATACGTGGTAATTCCCAAAATCATTTCTATCTGTAATTACTCTATAGTCGAATGAAGGCTTAAACCATTTTGCAACTTCATATTTTACCGTAAATTCTGTAAAAAAAGTATTCAATACAACCGGCTCCATTCTGAAATTTATTTCTGCGGCAAAGTCTAACTTCTTGGTGTAGGCATATTTCACGCCGCCAGATACCCAAAGAGCATTGTCTACTTGAGCAAAGACACTGGTTACCATAGTTAAATTAAGAAAAATTAAAATTCTTCCCATCAATCTTTAATTTCAATTGTACCAACATTCACGGTTTCTTTGTTTTTCGAAATAGTAACTGTTTTAAGAATCACATCCGTGCCCGACGAACAAGCAGCATCAAAGCATTTTTCGTAAGTGAAAATAGTGTAAACCCCTTTTTCTAGGTATTTGAATTCAAAAGTCCCATCATAACTTGTTTCAACTTTATCGTCGTGAGTTGTATTTCCTGCTCCATAAACTATATAAACATCATGATTCATTGCATCATATGTTTTGTTTTGATAAACTCCCGCACCATTATAATCTAGAGCGGTTATGTTCCCTTTAATAGTCGACGAACCTCCAGAGCCTTCCACTTTTTTACAAGACGAAATCAAGAAGTTTAGTAGAATAATAAATGTGAAAAGGAGTTTTTTAGAATACATACTATAAAATTATTTGAATTTAATATTGGATGAAAATTATAGTATAAATTTAAAATTATTTTTGAAATCCTGTTTTATTAATTAAATATAGTGGGTGGTTCACAAAGTTTTAACAGCATTAATGAGCTATTTTATCAGTAAATTCCATCTACAAAGCTTTATTAATTCTCGCATAGACTAAGAATTAGAATATTTATTTCAGTAAGTGAATCAATTTTCTTAATTTTCCTGTAATATTTATTTAATTATCAGGGATAAAACTATGAAAACGTGCCTCCTTATTTCCACTTTTTTCTTATCATGTACCGCCTTTACTCAGTTATTTATAAACGAATATTCATGCTCAAATTTAAACGGACCGACGGATGCTTTTGGCAATCGAGAGGATTGGATGGAAATTTATAATGGTTCTGCAACAGCTGTGGATCTGACGGGATATTTTTTATCTGATAAGGCTTCTAATGTTACTAAGTGGTTGGTTCCGAGTGGCAATGTGCCAGCAAATGGCTACACCATAGTTTATTTCTCTAAGAGAAATTTAGTTCAAGCGGGACAATTACACCCTAATTTTGCCTTAAGTCAAACACGAAATGAATGGATAATCCTTTCGGATCCTTTGGCAAATGTAGTAGATTCATTGAAAATGAGATTTTTAACAAAAGCGAATAATTCTTATGGAAGAACGAGTAATGGCTCCAGTACTTGGAGTTTGTTCACAAGTCCTACTCCTAATGCGGCAAATTCCGGAGGAGTAAATTATTATACAGCAAAGCCAACAATAAGTTTGCCGCCAGGTTTTTATAACAGCACTCAGACAGTGAGTATTTCGTGCCCAAACCCTTCCGCAACTATCAGATATACTTTAAATGGAGCGGATGTTACAGCTACATCAGCTTTATATTCAGGGCCAATTGCGATCTCTTCGACTACTGTGTTGCGGACAGCGGCATTTAGTTCAGATCTGCCTAGTTTTATGGAAACGAATACCTATTTCATCAATGTGAACCATGGTCTTCCTGTTGTGTCCGTTTGTAGTCAATCAGTCTATAATTTAATAGCAAATGGTAATCAAGGAGGCCCAGAAAAAGTAGGTCATTTTGAACTTTTTGAACAGGATAAAAGTTTCAAGGACGAAGGTCAAGGAAATTTTAATAAACACGGAAATGATTCATGGGCTTATGCGCAAAGAGGTTTTGATTTTATTATGCGCGATGAAATGGGCTACAACAATGAAATCCATCATAAAATATTCCAAGAGAAAACAAGAGAAGATTTTCAACGTTTGATTTTGAAGCCAGCTGCAAATGATAATTATCCTTTTGAAAATGGAGCTCATATTCGTGATGCATTTGTGCATACTTTGTCTCTTCGTGCGGATTTACGTTTGGAAGTAAGAACATGGCGACCGTGTATTGTTTATTTGAATGGAGCGTATTGGGGGGTTTATGAAATTCGCGAAAAAGTGGATGATAGTGACTTCACAGATTACTATTTTAATCAAGACAAATTTAATTTGCAATATTTAAAAACTTGGGGAGGGACTTGGCAAGAATATGGTGCTCCAAATGCCCTTCCTGCATGGGACAATCTCACGGCATATGTGGCAGCCAATAATATGGGCGTATCGGCAAATTTTAATTATGTCGACAGCTTGCTGAATTGGAAATCTTTAGTGGATTATTTTGTATTTAATTCTTACATCGTTTCTCAAGATTGGTTAAATTGGAATACGGCATGGTTTCGAGGCATGAATCCGGCTGGAGATAAAAAGAAATGGCGCTATACTTTGTGGGATATGGACGCTACCTTTGGTCATTATATTAATTACACCGGAATCCCTGACCCAAGTGCAAATGCAGACCCTTGCAATGTTGAGAACTTACCAGATCCAGGAGGTCAAGGACATACAGAAGTATTGAAAAAACTGCTAGATGAGAATCCGCAAGTAGAACAGTTTTATATTACCAGGTATATAGATTTAGTGAACACAAACTTTTCTTGTGCATATATGAATCAACTTTTGGATAGTATGATTTCGGAAATTCAGCCTGAAATGCAAGCACAAGTGAATAAGTGGGGTGGAACTTATGCTGGATGGCAAGCCGCGGTTCAAGAGTTAAAAGACTTTATCGATTTGCGTTGCACAGCTTTACAACAAGGCTTAATAGATTGTTATGGTTTAACAGGCCCATATATTACTTCCTTTGATGTCGTGCCGAATGGTGCAGGAACAATAAAGGTGAATTCAACTTGGGCGCCAAACGATCCATGGGTAACCAGCTATTATGGCGGTATCACAACATTATTAGATGAAAATGCAAATTCTGGCTATGTTTTTGATCATTGGGAATCAACAAACGGGATACTTGATAGTGCAATCACAAATTCAAACAATTCTATTAATATTGTGGGGCCAGGAACGATAAGAGCTGTCTTTGTATCGACAAATACATCAACTCCTCCTCTTTCAGGAGATGTGAAAGGGTTTCATTTGCCGACAGCGTTTTCACCTAATGGAGACAATAAAAATGAGATTTTCCGATTTGTCGTGGGTTACGATATAAAATCATTTACCTTAAGAATATTTGATCGATGGGGGAACTCAATTGTAAATACAGGTGAGCCTAAATTTGTTTGGGACGGCACGTATAAAGGCAAAAATGTTGAAGGCGGTGTTTACGTTTATACTGTAGAAGTGAACTATTTTGATCGAACAACGGAAGTTCTTTCAGGCAACATAACTGTAGTGAGATGAGAAATGCCTTACTAATTTATGTGTTGGTTTTTGGATGGTCCACATTAGGTCATTCTCAAGATATGATGTTTTCTCAAGTTAACCAAAGTCCCATGTTATTAAATCCTGCGAATACGGGTTTGATGGATGGATGGGAGCGGGTGGCATTGCAACATAGGAATCAATGGGTTGGATCAAATGGAAAGTACAATAATACGATTGCTTCATTTGATTTAAATCTAATGAAATCGGAAAGTGTATCTGGGGCATATATAGGATTAGGCGCTTATTTTTTGCGTGATGTGGCCGGCGACGGAAATATTGGTCAACAAAGCGCCATTGTCTCTTTGAGCAGTATTATTCCATTGGGCAGAAATGGGCATTCGATTTCGGCCGGTTTGCAAGGGGGTTTTGGAAGCACAACCTTGAATCAATCCAATTTAGTATTCGAAAGTCAATGGAATGGAGCTGAATTTGATCAAACTATTTTATCTGGGGAGCAATTGTCAAACCATTACTCCTATGCAGACCTTAATGCTGGAGTTTCGTATCAATTCAATGGCGGGTCAACCTCATTTTTTGGCAAAAGTGATGTGAAATTTCAAATAGGTGGCGCAGTTTATCATGCAAACAGACCAAGTATTAATTTTGCCGCAGGCGGTGAAAGTATTTTGAATAGGAAATTTGTATTTCACACCTCATTTTGGAAAGATATTCTGGATACTGATATTCAATTTGAATTGGATGCAGCACAATTTATTCAAGGAAAGCAAACAGCAACTTATTTCGGAGGAATGGTAAAATATAAGTTTTCGGATGGCGGAAATTATTTAGGTGGGTCTTCTCAAATTGGTCTCGGACTTCACATGAGAACTTTCGACGCTATGGTGCCTTCGGTGATGATTAAATTGAAAGGATTTAGATTTGAGGTATCCTATGATGCGACAGTTTCTGCACTTAGAAAAGCACAAGGAGGAGGCTCTTTGGAATTATCTCTTTCTTACACAAACTTTCAGGATGCACTTTTTAAGCAAAGAAGAAAATACCGTTATTAATTTAGTTGCCCTTTTTTAAACTTTTAAAAAGAGAAAAGATTCTTTTTCTGAAAAGAACAAAAAGAAGAAGATAAGGTATAATCATCAAATATAATATTCCCATATTGATGTTGCTTCCGAATGATGCTTCGTCTAAACTTGATGATTGTTCGGCTAACATTTTACATTGAGAGCACCCTTGTGAAAAGGCATCAATGGAAAAAATCACTAGAATTAATAGCGTTAAAAACAATTTTTTTCTGATCATAGCACAAAATTACAACCTTTTTGAGCAATGTCCTCATTTATTTAAGGTAGACATGTTTAATTTACGTTAAAATGTAATTCCGAATGGAACGAAATTCTACTAAATTTGTCGTATGAAAATTGGTACAATAACGATTGCTGTATGTTTATTTGGAATGCTGCTCAGTAGTTGCCGAGGAGAGCAAAAAGCGATCTCGAAAAAGGGAACTCAGAATATAGATACGCTATTGATGAAATATCCCGATAGTATTCTTCTACTTGTGAGACACGGTGAGTATTATTTAAAAAAGTACAATTTTAAGAGAGCTTTGTCATCGGCGGCAAAGGCATTTCGACTGGATTCAACAAATATGGATGCACGCATGCTTTATGCAGATGTCTTGAACAATAGACCGGACCGAACAATTCAGGAGGTGGTAACTGCGCAAAGACACTTTGGATATATCATAGAAAAACAGCCAAAAAATAAAAGAGCGCTCGTCAGCATGGCATCCACATTTAGCTTAATGCAGGATTTCGATAAGTCATTTGAATACATCAATGAAGCTTTGAGAATAGACCCTAAGTATCGAGATGCATATATTTTAAAAGGCACCAATTATTTGCAAATGAATAAGACGTCTCTTGCGAAGTCGTCCTACGAAACGGCCGTTCAGCAAGATCCTGAATTCTATGAAGCCTACGTTGCTTTAGGGAATTTATACCAAAAAGAAGACAATCCTATTTGTTTGGAATATTATACAACCGCCGCTTCACTCGTGCCTAAAGACATGAATGTATTATATCTACAAGCTTACGCTTTACAGTACTTTGGAAAGTCGGAAGAAGCCTTGCAAAAATACCGTGAAATGTATAAAATAGACGATAGCTTTGCTATGGCGCAATTTCAACAAGGCTTTATTAAACAATTCTATCAATTTGATTTAGACAGCGCGATTGTTTTCTACGACAGAGCTCTTTTACAAGAGCCTACATTTGTCGAAGCTTGGCACAATTTGGGTATGTGTTACGAGGAAAAAAAAGACAAAAGCCAGGCATTACAGTCCTACTCTAAAGCATTGAAATATAACCCAGAATTTCAAAAGTCGCGCGAGTCAGCCAATAAGTTAAAATAATGCAGAAGCTTACGCAACGTTTAGCGGAAGCTATTCTACCTCTTCTTGGCTTTTATTCTTGGAATTGGACTTGGTACTTCATTCTGTTGTTTTATATTCTGGATGTTGCAGCTAAAGAAATAACACTTCACCTCCAAGCCAATAAAATTTATAAAACGCAAGGAGGCGAAAAAAACCATGAAACGTGGAAAAGCGTAGGCATAAAAAGTGCGATGATTGCTGTTTTCACACTCTTTTTGTTGCATGTATTACAATATTGGAAATACCCGGAATTTTCATTTACGAATGAAATTGAATCGTTTTTAGGACATAAGGAAATTGGAATTCCACAAGGTTTGATACTACTCCCACTCATTTTCTTGAATGTATGGATGCACTATAAACAGAATTTTTTAAAAACCAACCAGTACGTGAAAATGAGAATGAATGCCATGTGGCAAGAGCATTTGAACTATCGTCTTTTTGTTTTGACTTTTGCAGCAATTGGTTTGGGATTTGGGACGGTTTTTGGAATAAAAGATTATGTACTACTTTGGGCGGCGGTACTTTTGCCCTTTATTTATTGGCAGTTTTTCAGGAAAACGGCTTAAGCACAAAACGGGCGGTTTCTCTTGTTTTCTGTTCCAAGAAAATCTCTTTATTTTTAGTAACTTGATCTAAGGTTTTCTGATCGTAATGGCGAACCGTTACCAACTCCAAGTTTTGGTTGAATTTTACACTGTATTGGTTCTCAAAGAGTGCAAGTAATTGTTGTAGATCTATTTTCTCTTCATCCAACAATACTGAAAAACTCAGAGCTGAATTCTGCATTAAGTTTATTTTAGCATTTGCACGGGAAAGGCGGTTAAAAATATCACTTAGATTTTCTTCCACAATGAAAGAAAAGTCTTTTGGCGTAAATGAGATGAGAACTTGCTTAAATTTAAAAATGAAGGAAGGAACTAAGTGATCAAATTCTGGTGCAGATTGAATAATTGTGCCTGCAGCTTCAGGATTGATGAAAGATTTTACATAAAGTGGAATTTTCTTATTTTGAAGTGGTTTAATTGTTTTTGGATGAATCACCGATGCTCCGTAATAAGATAATTCAATCGCTTCACGGAAGGAGATTTGATCTAGTTTAATGGTATCCTTAAAAAACTTTGGATCGGCGTTTAACATCCCTGGCACATCTTTCCAGATAGTAACACTTTCTGCATTCACACAAAAGGCAAATATTCCTGCTGTAAAGTCAGATCCTTCGCGACCTAAAGTTGTAGAAAACTTGTCTGATGTATGTCCGATGAAACCTTGCGTAACTTGAATGTCGTAGGATTGAAAGTCAGGCAAGAAATTTTCTTGTATTAAATTTTCGGTTCTTTTCCAGTCAATTTCAGCTTCTCGGTAATTATGATTTGTACGAATTAATTTTCTTGCATCGGCCCAGTTCGAATTTAATCCATCGAGCTTTAGAAACTCTGAAATAATTTTTGACGATAAAATTTCTCCTAATGATACAATTTGAGCATACTCAAAATCATACGATTTAAGAGTTGTTTTATCTAAGGAACTCGCTAATTTGAGAAATTCTGGTTGCAACAGATCTTTTATTTGATCGGAATTTAAGCTAAATAATTCGTCAATCAATAGGTAATGAAAATCTTTGATTTCTTTTATTTTTTTATGGAAAGCAACTGATTTTTTTGCCCAGAAAAACTGCATAACTTCCTCAAGAGCATTGGTTATTTTTCCCATTGCTGAAAAAACAACAATGATTTTTTCCCCTTCGTAAATTTGTAAAATTCGAGATACGTTACGTACTGCATTTCCATCTTTTACAGACGCTCCTCCAAATTTAAAAACTTTCATTGTGTGTTTTTAACTCAGTTTATCTGATAATATACGCATTTCTATAGCAGGAGATATTTTTTCATATAATACTTGATAAACCGCATCAACTATAGGCATGTCAACTTTGAACTTCTTGTTCATCTCTACAACACTTTTTGTTGCGTAGTAGCCTTCCGCGATCATATCCATTTCTAATTGAGCCGTTTTAACGGAATAACCTTTCCCAATCATAAAGCCAAAAGTTCTGTTTCTTGAGAACTTTGAATAAGCAGTAACGAGTAAATCTCCGAGGTATGCGCTAGACTTAACATCACGGTGAATCGGACTAACAACATCGATAAAGTTTTCTATTTCGATTATAGCATTTGAAATCAATACGGCTTGGAAGTTATCTCCATATCCTAGTCCCGAACAAATTCCTGAAGCTAAAGAGTATACGTTTTTCAATACTGCAGATATTTCTGTCCCAAATAAATCGTCAGAAATAGTTGTTTTGATATATCGGCAACTGAGAGCATCGGCCATAAGCTGAGCATAGTCGTCGTTTTGACATGCAATGGTCAAATAACTCAAACGTTCTAGAGCGACTTCTTCGGCGTGACACGGTCCACAAATAATACCGATTCTCTCGTACGGCGTGCCAAAAGTTTTATGAATGAAACGCGCTGGAATAGAATTAAACTCGGGAATGATTCCTTTAACGGCGGAGTAAATAATTTTGTTTGAAAGAAATTTGGTGTCGAGTGTGGAAAAAATATCCGTCAAAAAAGCTGATGGCGTCGCAATAATAATGATATCTGCGGGTTCCATGATTTCACGAAGATCCGTACTTACGGTGATTTTATTCAAATCAAATTCAACAGACTGAAGATATTTTGGATTTTTACGAAATTTCGTTATGTGTTGGACTGACTCCTCGCTCCGCATCCACCAATTAACGGAGTCAGTATTATTACACAAAATCTTTACTAGAGCAGTTGCCCAACTTCCACCGCCAATAACAGCTATTTTCTTTTTTTCTTCCATTCTAACAGTATCAAAAGTAAATAATATTATGTCAAAAGAGCACCATTCCTTGAATTGATACTCAGTGGGTCAAATATATTTCCACTATTCTTTCATCAACTTCATGGTTTTCAAACCATTTTTGTGATAAACTAGAACGAAGTATATGGCAGCTTTATAAGCTTGTAAATTTAAGGAGGCCTGAGTTCCGGTAAGGTTGTTCATCTCTAGTACTTCACGGCCTTTTGAATCTAAGATAGTAATTCGGGTTACAAAGTTTTCTTGTGACCAGTGTAGCTCTGTTATTCCTGAAGTAGGATTTGGGGAGAAGAAAAACTCGTTATTATGGAGTTCTTTAATATCTGCAGTGTTTACAACAATACACGATGAGGTATCTACGCATCCATTTTTGGAAATTTCAACGGCAAAAGAACCTAATAAAGCTGTTACTTGGTAGGTCTGGTTGGTTGCTCCAGAAATTTGACTGTTAGCACTTGAACACAATATCCATTGATAAGTTGTACCTGCAGGAGGCTGAAGTGAAGCTAACAAGCTGCCATTTTGTGTTATATTAGTGTTAAGGGTCGTTACAGAAATGGCATGACTTCCGCATGTTCCTCCGGTCACACAGCCACCTGTTCCGCGGGCGAAATACGTGGCATTGGTCGTTGGCAAAACATTAATCATTGGCCCAGTTCCTATGGGTGAACCACCGCACGACCCAGCATACCACTGCCATGTTGTGGCGTCATTTAGATTCCCGGTTAAAGCAAGTGTTGCTGGTTGACCACCGCAAATTTCTGTAGGACCGGTAATTGAGGGAATAGATGCTGAATTACATGGCAGACCTGATATTGTAAAATTGTTATCTGAAATATCGAAAAACGTTCCATTTTCTGCCATTACCATAATTTTTGCACTTGTCGTGGGCGTACCTGGAACTATAATGCTTTCTGTCCCGTCGTTTGGTGTATTTGAAGCTAAAAGGATTGGGTAAGTCAAGCCGCCATCAATTGATAAGTAGATATTTACATTTGCTGCATTAATTGGAGCCGCTATGGTATTAGCAACTGACCACGTGATCGTCTGCGTAGATGTGGTGCCCCAAGTAATTCCAGTTGCATTGGGATACAATACAACAAAAGGCCCTGCAGAAGCTAAAGTAGAAACGGTAACATTCATGTAATCTGAACATCCGCCAGGTCCAGAGGAATTATCTCTAACGGAAACTCTGAAATTCATTGTTCGCGTGACGGAAGGAAGTACTTCCCAGGTGTAAGGTCCACCAGTATTCAATGATGCTAAATTAGGAAAATAGCGTGTGGGACTTAAAGAAGAAGGATTGCTCCGAAAGTTTGGTCCAGAAGTAGAACTTGCAACTGGAGCTTGTTGACTAACTTGGTTATTCGTTTGTTCCCAATTGTAAGAAAGAGGATCGGAATTTAGGTCAGTTGCAACTGCTGTTAACGCAAATGGAGTGTTTGCCGGAATTGAGACATTCCCATTTGTGCTAACTATTGTTGGTGAATTATTGGCTAAAGCCGTTACTGCAGGACAAGTATGTGCGGCTCCAGTGATAAAATTTGAAATTTCACTTAAACTTATTCCGTGAAAATGATCGTCGCTGTTACTTTGAACATTTGGCGAACAAATACCTGCATACCCCATAATAGTGCTGGCGCTTCCTGGTTCAACAGCTGTGGCATTATTTCTATTGCAATTATTGTTTTGTGTATGATTTGCCTTGAATTGATGTCCCATTTCATGCGCCACATAATCGATATCAAATGGATCGCCTATTGGATTGCTGCTGCCTGTAACACCTCTTGCCTTATTTGAATTACTGCACACTACACCTAAACCGGCCAAACCACCTGAGTTGGTTCCAAAAACATGTCCAATGTCATAATTTACTGAACCTATTGTAGTGTTCACGTTATTTTGATTTTCAGTAATCATGGCGCCTGCGTTGCCATTGGTGTATGGATCTGTACCCGCATTGGTATAAAGTAGATTGTTATTATTTGCGATAATGGTCATTGTGATTGCTATGTCACGTTCATAAACACCGTTGACTCTGTTCATTGTTGTTACTTGATTGGAAGTCGCCAAGGTCACAGAGCCGTGATAAGCAACATATTCCGCTGTTCCGGCTAATGCTAATCTATAGGTTCTAAGTTGACAGCTGCCATATGGAATTTTAACAGGTGAACCTATTTCAAAAAACTCTTCGCTATTAATCTCGCTATTTTGAAGTGCACAAGTCATTTGTTTGCTTGTGTGAAAATCTTTTTTGAAATAAACCATAACAGTTGAAGGTTCTGTCCTAGATATAGGATCGATGAAAAGGGTATTTCGACCTGGTCCATAAATCATAGCATGGAATCCTTGAGGAGTCACGTCAAATTTTCCTTTTATTGAATTATCGACAACATTGATTCCTTCGAAAGATATGATATTGGGAAATAGAATATTCAAATCCGGATGCATTGTTTTATTCCGAAGAATACGGAAAGATTGAAGGGTGCCATTTTCATCTGGAATAGAAATATAACTGTTG
>JBDNIA010000151.1:0-44609 GCA_041688525.1 Crocinitomicaceae bacterium
TCTATCTCGAATTGGGGTAAATTCGGTCATATATCTTTTCCTTTAATTGTTTATTTTATAAGCAATTTTTCAATAATCTTTTAGATATGAATTAGCTCCTCTAACATATTTATTGTACAAGTTTTTACTGATTATACATTTTGGCTTGTAGGTAATAAATACAATATAGGAGACAGCAACAGCATGGCGTCATCAGCACCAATTGTAGATAGAATTAGAATTATACCAAGACCTAACGATTTCTTAGATCGTAACGTAGGTTCTAACGGTCAAGTTTATTTTAATAGTGATTCTAGTAGCCTTCGAGTGTATAACGGAAAAATTGCCGGTGGTTTTGAAATTGCTCGTGCTGATCTTAATAATGTTTCAAATACAAATTTTTTAGCAAAAGCAACTGCTGCCGGAGTTAGTAGTACAGGCGGAGTTGAATGGGATAATGTTAATAATAAACCAACTTTTGCAACAGTTGCAACTAGTGGCAGTTATAACGATTTAATAAATACTCCTACAATACCTAGTTTAGCAGGTTATGCTACAGCGGCTTACGTAGATAATGCTATATTATTATCTACAGGAATACCATTGGGATCTGCAGAGTTATTTTCGATAGCTGCTGATGATTCTACATTAAGAATTATATCATCTAACGAAAGTATACAAATTATTGGCGGCACCGGAATTACTACTAGCAGCGATGCAGAAGGTAATATTACAATCACTTCCGCTGCCGCTTCTACTACGTTTGCAACATTAACAGACGCATCGACTGCAAGTTTAACCATTGATAAGATATACGAGCCTGCTATTGCAATGCTAAGAGTTGATAATGTAGGAACGTCAGTATATACATTTAATAGTCATTATGCAGGCAATAATCCTACAATATATGTACTAGCAGGAACAACAATTGCATTTGATTTAAGTGCTGTTCCTGGACATCCTTTTCAAATACAAGATTCTGCAGGTGCTCCTTATAATACTGGATTAGTACATGTGTCAACTACAGGGGTAGTATCTATCGGAGCAGCAGCTCAAGATAAATCTAGCGGAACATTATATTGGAGAGTTCCGGAATCTATATTCGGAACTTACAGATATCAGTGTCAATTGCACGTGGCAATGGTAGGCGGAATTACTATTAAGCGATTAAGCGTTATTTAAAATCTTTTACTAGTTGATTTAATGTCATTCTTATACTGACCATTTTTTCTACATTTTCACGCACTTTTGTTGGATCAATACTTTTATTATTTGTACTGTGTGTTTCGTCAATTAAATTGCATTGGTGTCTTAATTCGTCTAACAGTTTATAATTACGTTGGCGCACAGATTCGTTTTCTATTTTATCAATAACAGACTTGTATCTTTTAAATTCTTTTTGAAATTTAGTTGATTGACTTAATTTTAACATTAGCTTAACCTAAAATAATTGCTGTTGTTATTACTTGTTTCTGCTATTGCACTATTATCTGCTAAACTCTCTAGCATAACTGGCATTAGTTCTGGTATGTGAAATACACTACCTTCTAGCAATTCTTGAGCATACGTTTTTCCGTCTGTAGTGTCTATCCATTGTATTTTAAATTTACCAGCATTAACAAACCAGCTTTTTGATCGATCCTTGTGAAAGTGCAAAGGCATTTTACTATTTGATTTTTCAAATACTAAAATTTTCCCACAATATGTTTCGGCGTCTGCCCATACAATTTCGTATCCGTAATCAGTTTTAATAACTGTGTCGTTCATTTAATATTCTCTAATCTAATAAATCTATAACTTTAAAAACTGTTTCAAGTTTTTTTAAATTAACTTTGTTTTGTAAGGTGTTGTTTAATCCGTGATGTAGTGGACGAGGCCATTTACCAAACTCTACCCATGCATAACCGTCGTGCTCGTTATTTAGTAGAGGCATAAATTCTTCTTCTACTACACACAGATATGTATGAAAGTGAAATTGGGTATCGTTGCTAATGAACGTTTCTAAGGGCATTGTTTTCTTAATAGAAATTTCACCAATTTCTTCAAAGATTTCACGCTTTAGGCCTTCCCAAGGAGTTTCGGCTTTTTCAGTTGTGCCACCAACTAATCCCCATAAATCACCCGAACGACCTTTTACTCTATGTAAGAATAAAAAGCGTTTAGTGTTAAGGGCGTATACAATTGCGCCACTGCAAATGATAGTATTTGGACTCATACTAATAATTATCTTAGTATGCAAGTCTCCATGTGCCGTTTGGATATTCACCGTCGTATGCTAGTATCCACTCGCTTGCTTCAAACTTATATTGTTTGCCGGTATTAAGATTAGATGTATACACAACAGTATCGTCCTGCGTACTAGCGTCAAATACTACATGCCAGCGAACACCATCCCATTCGATAATGTCATTAGCGCCTGCAACAAAGTCTGAACCGTCGTTATTTTTCCAAGCATCTGGGCCATCGTATGCATAGTTGTCGGGCGTTTCATATCCTGCATCTTGGCCTACATTATCACTATCGTTAATATCAGCAAGTATTAGTATACGAGGATTACTTGCTTTTAAGTCTGTAGGATTAGTTTTATAAGGATTAATAATATAATCAATCTTATTGCGATCAACACCCGGGCCTGACATTACTGTGTCTGCAGGTAATGTATCGCCGTCCCATACAATTGCTAATTCGTACTGGTCTAATGGATTAACCACAACAGTGCCTACGATTTCGTTATCTAAATCTCGTCTAGTTAATCTTAACTCTGTAATACCACTATCAAATTCAAACGGCATAGATTTTAAATATCCTGTCCAAGTTTCTGCACCCACAATACCTTTTCTAACTAATTTAGCAGTTGTGCCTAATACTAGTAGACTGTAGTTATCATGTGAAGATATTAAAGAAGCATCAACATCACTTATCCAAGTGCTTTCAAGATTAATTACTTCTTTAACTCCGCTATCTATTGAAGTTGTTCCGGTTTGATCTTTTACTATTTTAGTTCTAATATCAGCTTCTGTCGTCGCTGAAGGATTTGTTGTATGGCCTACTCCACCTCTTGACAAATCAAGATCAATTGTTCCGGCACTTTCATTAAAAATACTGTGTATGACTTGCGTAATGACTCCGAGCCGTTTAACTTTAACTGGTGGACTAATCCAAATAGGTGTAGTAAAAGTTAACGTAGCAATATCAATATCGCTTTCTGTTCCTGTAGGAATTGTTCTGCTGCTAAATGTTAGCCCTGTCATATTAACAACACTTAAACTTGTCCAGTCAATGTAGTTGTCAGTTGTTTGAATCTCTAAACTTGGATTAAACAACATTAAAATTTGTTCTAATATTTGTAGCTTTTGATCTGTATTTGAACTCCACACATCAACATTAACAGTTAGTGTATATGGAGTAGGCATCAGTCTTTCAACGGTAAAATTTTTACCTTCAGTATTTAAATATTCTTTACCAGCTGCATCATATGCACGTTCTCTAATATTTACTTTGTTAACGTAGCTGCTGTCACTTAGACGATTGACATCCATTTCAAGACCAGTAATATATACAGCCATTCTTGGTGCGCTTGGAATCTTATTTTCTGAGTTTTCTCTAATGATGTTGGCAACTTGCCGAGTTAAATCACCGTACATAACTGGAATCTGAGTGAGAGCACCTTTGCCATCTTTATAACTAAAGTTACTCATCATACGCACAAGCTGCGTTATGTATCTGCGTATTTGACCATCGTAAAAATGTTGATATCCCATTATTCTGCCTCCATCCAAACACGTTTGCCGTCGATTAGCTTCCAAGTCTTGTTTTTAAATTTGCCTTTATTTGCTAAACTTACTTTTCTTTTATGTTCCTCTGAGCAAGTTTTCCCCTTCATTGGTCCACCGTCTTTTCTTAACGCATTATGAAAGTGATATGTTTTTTTAGAATGTTTTGAATGTGAAAGGTGTTCATACTTGCAGCGATCAACACTTTGTATAGTTTGACCTATATAGCATTTTCCGCTTTCGATATGTGTACATTTGTAAATTTGCATTAATTATCCGCCCGTGGTCTAAGTGCTTGAGACAAACTCTGTCTTTCAGTAGTTGTTTCACCACCGATAGTGTCGGTACTAGTATTATTAACAAACGTACCTTTTTGCGTACTGCGTATATTAGTGTTTGTTAGTGTCATTCTAACATTATCTTCTTGCTTAACCCAACGCACTCCGTCATATCTAAACAATCTATTAGGTGCAAAATCATTGCGTAAGAAGAAATCTCCTGTAATAGGCACACCCGGAAACGTAATTCCAAATCCAAATGCTTCTCCATTTGTTGGAATACCATCTCCTAGTAAATAACCGTTATATCCAGAACGTTCTACTGTTTGCATTGTATCAGGAATATTATCGGCATCAGTGTCAACTAATTGGGTATTACCATCTGCATCTAGTTGTAGGCTAAAGTAATGATTAGTATTGTATCCTGATTTAGGAGCATCTACTTCTGCTTGCGCTATAACAGCATTATTGATTTGCATCTCTTTATCATATGTTGAAAGCAAATCACGTAATGTATTGCCACCTGGATTTTCTTCTTCTGCAGGGAGGTCAAGTATTTCTTTAAATTCTTGACTGTCAATAATTTGTTTAAGTTTAAGTCTATACAAGTGCGGATACCAAGTTTGACTGAATCCTTCACTTGCACGATTAACATCTTCTACAACATAGAACCTTTTAAGTGCTACACTGTGATCGTTTAGTGCGTATTCATCTTTTAAGTGAGGTAATTCAATTACGTCACCTGCTATAATTTTTCTACCAATTGTTTTAACACTGCTATTAATATGTATAGTAAGCATCAACGTGTCATTGGTCATAAACAATCCAAATTGGCTTAAATTAAAGTCAATATCTTGTACGTTATAAATTCCACGTAATGTGTAGATATCTGGATCGTACTTTCTATCCCTATTTTCAAGAAATAGTAAGTCTTGTATATTAGTTGGTTTTACACTATCGTATTGAGGTTGATCCGCAGTTGCATTTGCATCCGTTGGATTATCTGTACCTAAGTACTTGTGTATATGAAGATCGGTACCGCCAACAGTAAACATTTCAAGCACTTGCTTGTCTATAAAGTGGTAGTCGTTACCTTTTTGTGGTTTATATAAACTTAATCGTGGCATATACATATTTAGCGTCTTACCACTGTAACGATAAATACTAGGGAGACATTAAAATGGCAACAACAAAACAAGAAGTATATGATTACGTACACACGCTGCTAGGCGGAGGTATGGTCGATGTTGAACTCGATCCAATTCATTATGAAACGGCACTAAAAAAATCATTAACTAGATTTAGACAGCGTAGCAATAATTCAGTTGAAGAATCGTATTTGTTCCTGCCAACTATACTTGATCAAAACGAATACATCCTGCCTCAAGAAGTAATCGAAGTAAGACAAATATTCCGTAGAAGCATTGGCGCTCGTACAGGCGGCGGTGATGGCGGCAGTTTGTTTGAACCGTTTAACATGGCGTATACAAATACTTACTTGCTAAGTTCTAGTAATATGGGCGGTCTTGCAACATATGATATGTTTTCACAATATCAAGAACTAGTAGGCCGTATGTTTGGTAGCTTTATTGAATTTAAATGGAATAGTTCTAGTAAAAAACTTACCATGCTTCAGCGTCCTAGAGCAAATGAAACTCTAATGTTATATTGCTATAATTATCGTCCAGATGAAGAATTACTAAACGATTATATGGCACAACAGTGGATTAAAGATTATACTCTTGCAACTTGCAAATATATGCTAGGAGAAGCAAGAGAAAAATTTGCTACTATTGCAGGACCACAAGGCGGCACTAGTCTTAACGGATCAAGTTTAAAATCAGAAGCACAAGCTGAAATGGATAAACTTGAAAATGAAGTTGCTATGGCAATGGCCGGCGGCACCGGATTCGGATTTTTAATAGGTTAAAAACTACTTGACAATGCTTTAATTTCTATTATACTAATAGAAACATTGGATCATTTGTATGAACAAACTTAAACTACTAATTATCGGTCACGGACGTCACGGCAAAGATACTGTATGCGAAATACTGCGTGACAAGTATAATTACAGTTTTGAAAGTAGTAGTAGATTTTGTTCAAAACGTTTTATCTATAACGACTTAAAGGAAAAGTATGGATATGCTAATGAGGAAGAGTGTTATGCTGACAGGCATAATCACAGAGCAGAATGGTATGATGCTATCTGCGCTTATAATGTTCCTGACCCAGCGCGTCTAGGACGCGAAATGTTTAATGCGTATGATATCTATTGCGGCCTACGCAATAAAAAAGAATATCATGCTATGCGTAACACCGAAGTATTTGATTATGCTATCTGGGTTGATCGTAGTGATTACTTACCACTTGAAGCAAAAGACTCAATGAGCTTAGAACAGTGGATGGCTGATTATACTATTGATAATAACGGCACCTTGGAAGACTTACAGTTTAACATAGATCAGTTAATGAAATTCTTAGACGCTTAAATTAGAAGTCAGGTACTAAATCGCCCTGCTTCCACTTAACGCCTTCCTTTTGAAGAGTGCGTTGACAGTTAGCACATATAGTTTTAAGATTACTAATACGGCAGTTGTTTAACTCGCCGTCTATATGAAATACATTAAACTGCTCTGAGTGTTTTGATTTAAATCCACATTTTTCGCACAGTGGTTTCTTTTCGTAACCAGCTTGCTTCCATTTAGGTACGCCGTGATTAACTCCGCTACGTAAGCAACGCTCGCATAACTTACGATAGTGTATTTTTCCGTCCTTACGATAGTTTATTGCCGCAGGACGTTGGTTACATTGGCATAATGGTCTCATATTGTATTTACCTCACCTTTTCGGTCCCTTTTATACCACTATAACTCGTATAAATTTATCGTAGTATGCTAAATACTAGCAATAACAATCCAATAGGAGAAAACGATATGGCATTGACATCACCAGGCGTACAGGTTAGCGTAATTGACGAGAGTTTCTACACTCCGGCTGAACCAGGTACAGTACCAATGGTTTTTGTTGCATCTGCAAGTAATAAGACTAATGCAGCTGGAACAGGAACTGCACAGGGCACATTAAAAGCTAACGCAGGGAAACCTTACTTACTTACATCACAAAGAGATTTAGCGGATACATTTGGTGATCCACTTTTCCAAATTGATGCAAACAACAATCCAATTCACGGTGGCGAGCGTAATGAATACGGCTTACAAGCAGCCTACAGTTTGTTAGGTGTTAGTAACAGAGCATGGGTCGTACGTGCAGATATCGACTTAGCTGAATTAGCACCAACTGCAACTGCTCCTAGTGCAGATCCATTAGCAAATACATACTGGTTCGATACAGAAAATTCAAAATACGGAATTCAACAGTGGAACGGTGCAGCATTTACTACAATTGGTGGTCAAACGTTTACAACTAAAACTCCAATTGTTATTACAACAACAGACGGAGTAGTTGACTATGAAGACGAAGATTATACTCCACTAGCTAGTATTGGTGCTATTGGTGACTATGCAATTGTTGCAGTTACTACATTAAACCGCACTTGGTTTAAAAATGCAGTAGGCGCATGGGTTGAAGTAGGCAGTGATGCTTGGACAGCAAGCTGGCCAACTGTTAAAAGTACTATAGCTAATCCTACACTTGGCAGTCCACCGGCTGATATTACAATCAACGGTACTGCTATTTCAGTTGGTGCAAATACAATTACTGACGTTGCAAGTTCAATTACTAGCTTCTTAGCAAGTGTTGGTATTACATCAGCAGCAGTAGACGGATTCCTTGAAATTTATAGCACTGGTGAAAGTTCAGGTGCAGATGATAGTACACGTGGCGGTCCAGTCATCATTGGCGGCGATACTGCTAAATTAGCACTATTAGGCATTAGCTCAGGAACTTATTACCCACCAGCAGTACAAGTATCGGCACATACAAGTGTTCCACAATTTAAAATTACTGATACATATACTCGCCCAACAGGTAGTATTTGGGTTAAAACAACTGCTCCAAATGGCGGCGGAAATTTAAAAGTAAAACTTTGGAATTCAGAGACATTACTTTGGGACGAAAAAACAACACCAATGTACGACAACAATGCAGCAGCAGTGTACGGTTTAGACAGTACTGGCAGCGGCGTAAACCTAGCAGTTGGTGAATTGTTTGCTAAAACAAACGTTGCAGCAGACGCTCAACCATTGGGCACATTTACAATCTATCGTAGACAAGCAAGTGGTGCAACTGTTATAAGAAGTGCAGCAATAACGGGCGCAGCGCCAGGCAATAGTTCATCAGCAACTAAAACATTCACTATGTCAGTTGTTACAATTGTTGCGGGTGTTGCAACAATGGGTAGTCCAGTAACAGTAACTGTGCCTGCAACAACAGGCAGTGCAAGCGGCGACGCAGTATTAATTGCAAGTGCAATTACATCAGCAGGTGTTGCTAACGTAAGTGCAACAGTTGATGCGCAAAATAAAGTTGTAATTACACATGCATTAGGTGGCGAAATTAACTTTGTTGACACCAACGGATTGTTAAACGCTATCGGATTTACTCCGTATATTGCAACTGCATCAAACAGCACTGTTAACTTAGCATATGCAGACGGTACAACTGTTGACACATCACCAAAACAATTTGCTGCAACTAACTGGCGCATACTAACGTATACACCAAGCGATAATGCACCAAACTCATTGGCAGCTGCCGGACAACTATGGTACAACTCGATTGTTGACGAAGTTGATGTTATGTATCACAACGGTACAACATGGGTTGGATATAACGATGCAACTGCGTTTCCAGATGCAGATGCCGAAGGTCCAATTGTTGCAGCAAGTATGCCACTAGTACAATCAGATGGCAGCACACTAGTAACAGGTGATCTATGGGTTAGTACAGCTGACTTAGAAAACTACCCAACAATTTATCGTTATAACAATAACGTTGCAGGTACAACAGCGCAAAAATGGGGATCACCGCTAGATGCTAGCGATCAAACTACTGAAGAAGGTATCCTATTTGCTGATGCACGTTACAGTGTAAGCGGCGGAACAACTGAAGTTATGACAGACGCAAGTATTGCTGAATTACGTGTAAGCAACTACTTAGACCCGGATGCACCACAAGCAGCACTATATCCAAAAGGTATGCTACTATGGAACTTACGCAGAAGTGGATTCAACGTAAAACGTTTTGAGCGCAACTATATTGATACAAATGCAGACAACCTACGCTTAGGTGATGCAGGCGAGTACCCGATGTCAGGTTACTATCCGCACCGTTGGGTTACTGAATCAGGTAACCAAGAAAATGGTGCAGGTAGCTTTGGACGCAAGGCACAGCGTAAAGTTGTTGTACAAGCTCTACAAGCAGTTGTTAACTCAAATGACGAAATACGTGATGATGAATCACGCTTGTTCAACTTAATGGCTTGCCCAGGTTATTCAGAACTAATCGGCGAAATGATCAGCTTAAACTACGATAGAGGCTTAACAGCATTTATCCTAGGTGATAGTCCATTCCGTTTAACACCAGATGCTACTAGCTTAAACGAGTGGGCAACTAACGTTAACCTAGCAGTAGAAGACAACGATGATGGTCTTGTTAGTCGCGATGAATACCTAGGCGTGTTTTATCCATGTGGATTTACAAGTGACAACTTTGGTAACAACGTTGTAGTTCCAGCTTCGCACATGATGTTAAGAACAGTTGCACTAAGCGACCAGGTTAGCTATCCATGGTTTGCACCAGCAGGTACAAGACGCGGCGGAGTTACTAACGCAAGTTCAACTGGTTATATCACAAGCGAAGGCGAATTCCAAAGTGTGTCACTAAACGAAGGTCAACGCGATACATTGTACAGCAACAACATAAACCCAATTACGTTTATTAGTGGTGCCGGACTTGTTAACTTTGGACAGAAAACTCGTGCAAGAGGTACAAGTGCATTAGATCGTATTAACGTAGCACGTCTGGTTATCTACTTACGTAGTCAGCTAAACACGCTTGCTAAACCTTACATCTTTGAGCCAAATGATACTATTACTCGCAATGAGATTAAACAAGCAGCAGAGAGTTTATTACTTGAATTAGTTGGACAACGTGGTCTTTATGATTACCTAGTTGTTTGTGATGAGTCAAATAATACTCCAAGCAGAATTGATAGAAATGAACTATACTTAGACATAGCTATTGAACCTGTTAAAGCAGTTGAATTTATCTACATTCCATTACGCTTGAAAAACACCGGCGAAATCAACGGACTTTAAACGATAAATACTTATAGAACAGGAGCAGACTAAATGGCTATTTCAACATTATCAAAAATATCAGTTCCCCTAGCTAGCGGAGATTCCGCTAGTAGTCAGGGACTATTGATGCCAAAACTCCAGTATCGCTTTAGAGTGTCACTGGAAAACTTTGGTGTATCAACACCGACTACAGAACTTACAAAACAAGTTATTGACGTAACTCGTCCTAACGTAAGTTTTGAACAAATGACAATTGACGTATATAACTCAAGAGTATACCTAGCAGGTAAACATACATGGGAACCAATTACGCTTAACTTACGTGAAGATGTTAACAACAATGTGCAAAAACTTGTTGGCGAGCAGCTACAGAAGCAGTTCGACTTTTACGAGCAATCAAGTGCAGCATCAGGACAAGATTATAAATTCGTAACACGCATTGAAATCTTAGATGGCGGCAACGGTGCTAACACACCAAACGTACTTGAAACTTTTGAACTTTACGGTTGCTATGTAGAAAGTGCAAACTACAACAGTTTGTCATATTCTAACTCAACTGATCCAGTTAGTGTTACACTTAACATCCGTTACGATAACGCATTACAATCACCAAACGGTACTGGTATTGGTACAGCAGTTGGACGTACAGTTAATACTTCCGTTACAGGCGGCGGCGTTTAATACTATTATCATTTAGTCTAAAACAAAAGGGAGCTTCGGCTCCCTTTACCTTTATATACGTACTTAATACTAAAGGATAAATATTTGTATGGCAAATAAGTTTAACGGTTTATTAGATTCAATTTCAAACGGTATATTAAGTCCCAAAGGCAATATGGCCGATTGGCAACATGCTGCACGGCTGTATACTGATAGAGATATGGCCCTTGCGCCAAAAACTAAATTCCTTTATCATGTGCAGTTTGAAGTATCAGATGTTGCAAAAGGAATTGCTCCTAAGTTGTTTACGGGGTCTACGTTAAACGAAATAGGTATGCTTGTAAAAAGTGCAGACTTGCCTAAATTTAGTGTTCAAATAGAAACTAAGAAAAAATATAACAGAGTAAAAAATGCACAAACTTCAATAAGTTATGAACCTGTAAACATTGAGTTACATGATGACAATGAAGGCATTACCACTGCATTATTACAAGCATATTATAGATACTATTTTGCAGACGGTAATCAACAAAAAGATTCTGGTAGAGCATATGCTGTTGCACCTCACAGTACGTACCAAGGTAGCTCTCGTAATAATTATAAGTTTGGTATGGATGTAAACAATCCAGGAGTACCTTTCTTTAAAAGCATTAAAATAAGTGTACTAGCTAGAGGTGAGTACACTACATATACATTAGTAAACCCAATACTAACTAGCTGGAGTCACGATAGTGTTAACAACAGCGACGGCGCTGGCACTATGAGTAACAGTATACAAGTAGCATATGAGGCAGTGTTTTATAGCCAAAACAGTATTACTACAGGCCCGCAAGGCGATCCTGTCGGATTTGGTCAAGATCATTACGATACGACACCTAGTCCTATATCATTAGAAGGTGGAGCCAAGTTAGGGTTAGGCGGCACAATAGGTAGCGCATTAGACCTATATGAATTTATTGCTAGTGGCGAATCATATAATAATCCATTGCTTAGTATATTACAGGGTGCTCAGTTAATTGGTAATATAAGAAATTTATCAAAAGAAGGATTACGTCAAGAAGGATTTAATATTCTTACAGGAGCAATTGGTCAAGCAACTGGAATTAATGTTAGTGGTGTAGCACAGACTTTCTTTCCAAAGAACGGCGGAAAAGGTGGCGGCAAAGATGTACTATTAGCGGCAGCAGGTGTTGGCCTTGCATCAGCTGTAACTAGTTCAATAAAAGCTCTTAAAACCAATGCCGCAGCATTAGATAGTGCAAGACAACGTCAATCAATTAAAAATTTCCAAGCAGCAGGTGGTGGGTCAGCTGCACTGGGCGCAGCAGCGTATGCCGCAACTAAAAACAATCCAAGTGCCATGGCTGCACTAGATAAAAAATTAGGATTATAAATGAATAACGGCAGCTTACCAGTTACTACACAAACAAATGACAAACGTGTAACTTCATTCTTTGATAAGTATTTTACTGCAAAGCTAGAATTTGCATCTAATGAAGTTGATGCAGTTGTTGCATTTTTTGAAAAAAGAGGTTTTGAAAAGTCAGCAGCTATTAGTACTGGATCTATTCTTTTGCAACAAGCAAAGTTAGACAATATTAAAGTATTTGTACTATTAGATACCCTTAAAGGTTTTGACGAAGCAAAACTGAGTGCAGTTGTTGCAGAAGTATTAAATTATAATAGATTGAGTACTAGTGTACTTGGATTTAAAAATACTACAAATACCAATACTTTGGAAAAGCGAAACATAGCGGTATAACATGTCAAGGTTTGCACAAGGTAAATTCAACTGCAAAAATCCAGCAAAATATATAGGCGGCAAAGTTCCAACATATCGGTCAGGTTGGGAATTTGCATTTATGAAATTTTGTGACGAAAATGCTAATGTTACACAATGGGCAAGCGAAGCAATACGTATTCCATATCGTAATCCGTTAACTGGCAAGCACACAATCTATGTACCAGACTTCTTTATTGCGTATGCAGATAAAACTGGTAAACAGTTTGTCGAACTTATTGAAGTAAAACCTTCAAATCAAACTAGTTTAAAAGAAGCAGGAAAGAGTAGACACAATCAATTACACGCTGTAGTTAACGCTGCTAAATGGGAAGCAGCAAATGCATATTGCAAACAAAACGGTATAAAATTCCGCATAGTAACTGAACACGATATTTTTCACGGCGGTAGACGATAACATACTAAATAAGTGTGTATATTAAGGATAAAGTCTGCATGACAAAAAAACTTGAAGAATTACTAAATTTGCCTGACTCTAAAGAAATTGTAGATGATGCAAAGGCAGAAGAAAAAAAGAGTAGAGCAAAAGTTGCTGTAGTAGACCAGCATAACACTTTCCGCGATATTGCAGAATTTGATAAAATTGCAGCAGCATTACCGAGTGTTAAAGGCTTAGGCGAAATGGCTGATACCGAACTTAACGAAATTGCTGATAAGGCAATGGCCTCATACGAAGACTTAATGGACTTGGGTATGAACGTAGAAAGCCGTTATGCAAGTAGAGTTTTTGAAGTAGCCGGCGGAATGCTTAAAACTAGTCTAGATGCTAAAGTGGCTAAACTAGATAAGAAATTAAAAATGGTTGAGCTACAACTTAAAAAACAAGCAATAGATCAAAAATCAAATCCAGATGGTGACGTAGTAAATGGCGACGGGTACGTAGTAACAGACCGCAACAGTTTACTCGAAAAACTTAAAAACATGGATAAATAAGTATAACAGGGAACCCATGTCATGAAATCATTTAAAGAATTGTTAACCGAGTCTACAAAAACTTACAAATTTAAAATCCGAGTAGCAGGCGAGGTACCCGAAGGATTTGTAGATCGTATGAAGGCCAGTTTAGCAAAGTACGAAGTAATAAAACTGAGCGCCGGCAAGAGAGCTCCAATTACAGCAAAGCCTGCAGACTTTCCAAGATTACAAAATATGGAAGTTACACATTACGAAGCAGAATTAAAGTATCCTGTTACTGCACACGTACTTGAACATTACCTAGTTGACAATTGCAGAATTCCGCATAGTTACCTTATTGTACGTGGCGAAGGTGATCCTGTTGAGGCTCAGCAAGAGGAAGCAGCAGACAATAAGCCATATGAAGCACTTTTAGCAACTGAAGATATGGGCGGTGAAAGCGCACAGGCAGACGTAGGCGGCGAACGTATAATGAGCTTGTTAAAAGAATTAGAAATGTCTCGTAAAGAACGCGACATTGACCCAATGGCAGCAGCACCGAAAGGTGAAATATCATGAGCGATATTAAAGATTTTATTAATATTACAAATTTATATAGCGAATATACACTATTGGAGGCATCCGCACAGGAATTAGCAAAAGGCCTCTATAATGCAGGCTCTGGCAAAACATTTGGAACAGATGAACAGGCTATAATGAAAGCATTGGCTCAGATTAAATCACCTGAAGAATTTAAAAGCGTGTCTGATGTATATAAAACTATGTATAGAAACGCAGATCTTACTGCTGATTTACGAGCTGAAATGAGTGGCACTGAGTTACAAAGACTTAACAGCACATTGGCAAAAATTAACCCAGCAGCAGCGGAACCAGCAGCAGCGGAACCAGCAGCGCCCAAACGGCGTGGTCGAGGCCCAACAGCACCACCAGCACGTCCTGGACAACAAACTAGTAACTTACCTGCTAAGTTAGGTCAAATCACATCAGCTAACTTGATGAAAGATTACCAAGATGGCGGCAAGCAGCCAATGGATCAAGTTAAAACTGTACAAACCGCATTATCACGTGCTGGGTTTGATCCAGGTAAAATTGATGGTATATACGGTAACGGTGTATTTAAAGCTGTACAAGATTACCAAAAGGCGAACGGTTTAAAAGCCGAAGGACAAACTGGTCCTCACACTATTAAAGCAGTGATAGCAAAATCACGTGGACCAGCAGCAGCGGAACCAGCAGCAACACCAGCAGCAACACCAGCAGCAACACCAGCAGCAACACCAGCAGCAACAGCAGCAACACCTCCAGCAGGTAATAACCCAGATGAAGCAGATCCGGCAGCAACAGCAGCAACACCTCCAGCAGGTAATAACCCAGATGAAGCAGATCCGGCAGCAACAGCAGCAACACCTCCAGCAGGTAATAACCCAGATGAAGCAGATCCGGCAGCAACAGCAGCAACACCTCCAGCAGCTCCGAAAACACCAAATCCGTATGCTGGGGCAGACGCAGATAAGTTTTCAAAACTAAGCCCGGAAGATCAAGAATGGTTAACACGCGCCGGCGGCAAGCCGGACATCAACGATCAATTTATTCTTGGAAGAGCACCAAATGGTGGCAAGCCGGCAACAGCACCAACACAACAAAATCAAAGTAAGGACTATAACATGAAAAAAGCAATGAACGAATCAGCTTCAATGAATGTATCAATGACAGCTGACACTGCTGATCAAGTTGCAGAACTAATGAAGCTGCTAAAAAATGCAGGTATGTCAGATGCAGCACCTGTAAGTAGTATGATGGCACCGACGCCTCCAATGGGAGCAGCGGCACCTAATCAAGATAACATGGCTGACTTTATTAATATGGTAGGCGGCGACGAAATGGAAGGCCCAGGAAAACCTTGCAGCGTTTGCGGCTACGTACATGAAGAAATGTCATGCAGTGAAGACACCTCTGAATATGATGCAGTAGTTGCAGAGTGGGACAACAGTCCAGACGAAGAATATAAAGATGCTAATTATATGCTCAATGACTTAGCTGGTGGTCTTAACCGTCCTAAGAAAGCATATGCTAAAGCACAAGACGGTGACAACGCAATGGCAGTTGAATCAATTAAAACTCAACTTTGGGCAGCTTTGACTGAGAAGAAAACTACTGAAGGCCGTGGCCGCGGTAAAAAGAAAGTTGAAGATACAAAAACTGCTGAAGGTCGTGGTAAAGTAATGGCCGGACGTGGACGTGGTAAAAAGAAAGTTGAAGATACAAAAACTGCTGAAGGTCGTGGTAAAGTAATGGCCGGACGTGGTAAAGACAAGTTAATGGCTGGACGTGGCCGCGGCAAGTAAAAATAGTAAGTCTTAGTAATTAGATGTACTAACCAAATAGGTCATTCGGGGCCTATTTGCTTGAGTAAATAGTTATATGGTAAAAGACGATATTAATTGGACAGCATACTTTGATAGTATAAAGCCTGTTTGTCCTTGGAGCGCAGCAGCGTGGAAAAAGGGCGAAATTAAAGTTACACGATGGTGTGGGAAGTGGGAACACTTAGAAAATAACCAAGCAATTGTTTACATTGTGCCCAACTATAATCGTAGACGGTTAAAGAAACTTTGTAGTAAGCTAGATACTAGTTTGCAATATGAATGGTTATGGAGCGAGCCTAGATACGGCAAACATGCTGCTCCTACGCATATTTTAATCCAACAAGATAGACGCAAGCTATTTGATCTGCGCTTCGACATCGGATATTACAGTGATAAAATAGGTTAAATAAACGTATGGCAAAATCATTAGACGGCGTATTAATTAAAAAAGCAAACAGGCAGGAAACGTTTACTGAAGCGCAGATTGCTGACCTTTTTAAGTGTATGGATCCTGTAGACGGCTATTTGTATTTTGCTCGTAAGTTTGCATACATACAACATCCAGTAAAAGGCAAGTTGCTATTTGATCCGTATGAGTATCAAGAACGCTTGTTACAAAGTTATCATAATTTTCGCTTTAATATCAACATGTTACCTCGTCAAACAGGCAAGACTACATGTGCGGCAATCTACTTAGCATGGTATGCAATGTTTGTACCCGATCAAACAATCCTTATTGCTGCACACAAGTACACAGGTGCGCAAGAGATTATGCAGCGCATCCGTTACATTTATGAGTTATGCCCAGATCACATTAGAGCAGGTGTTACTAACTACAACAAAGGCTCAATCGAATTTGAAAATGGAAGTCGTATTGTTAGTGCTACTACAACAGGCAACACAGGACGTGGTATGAGTATCTCGTTACTCTATTGTTTAGATGGTGATACAACTACTGTTAAAGTTCGTAATAAGCATACCCTTGTTGAAGAAGATATAACTCTTCGAGATTTGTACATTAGGCTACACAACCCTAACATAATTATCGTGTGATAAGTTTGCATTTGTATAAATACAGTATGGATATAAAAATACAAGCATTTAAGAAACGAAATCGAAGACGTAACGCGCACTTGTACGAATTGTCATTACAATCAGGCATAGATTATATATTATGTCCTGTGAGCAACGAACGTCTTAGTATGATTAAGACATCGTACATTGAGCGGGTGTTATGCATGAGCGTAGCAGAGTACGACAAGCTACACCCGGGGGTTCGGGGAGTTAGTAATGCACGAACAGCAAACATTAAAAAAGGACTAAGTACAATTGACGATGTTACTGGATTAACTGCTTACGAAACATCGCAAGTTACTGCCCGACAAACACTATCTAAGCTAGACGCCGATGGCATTAGCGGATATAGTAAAAAAGGTCAAAAAACTAGAGCAACGCATATGAGCAATATCGACGCGTTTGGCCGTAACGGTTATTCGCAATTAGCAACTCTTGCAATTACTAAAGGTAACGCAACAAAAGCAGCTAATGGTCTTATATTAGAACCGTCACAACGTAATGAGTTTTATCGTTATAAGTCAATAGTAACGTATGTCACCGAACAGCACAGGTCAGCAATAACATTAGGTTATAAAACTGGACTTGCGGGAGTCGCCGGAGCGTATCACATAGACCATATATTTTCTATCATGCAAGGATACAAAGATCATGTTAGTCCGTTGCTTATAGGAAGTGTACATAATTTACAAATGCTTCCGTGGAAAGAAAACGTATCAAAACACAGTGCATGTAGTATTACAATAGGGCTATTGTTAACTAACGCTAGTTATACTATTGATAAATCATTGTACGAGTTTAACATGTTTGCTAAGATGATTAATACCGATATGCATGAATCAGCACCAGTAAGCGGAGCAAGATTGGTAAAGGAGTTTAATGAAACAAATATACGCACCTAATACAGAATATCAAATATTAACTCCTAACGGGTGGGAAGACTTTGAAGGCATTTTCTTAAATGAAAATGCAAATAAAGAATCTTGTAAAATAACATTTACAGACAGTACGTTTGTTACTGCAACGTTAGAACATCGGTTTTTTATTAATGGCACAGAAACAAAAGTAAATGATATATGTGTAGGTGACGAGGTAGATTCGCACACTACTGTTAAAACTGTCGCAGACTTAACATACTTGGTTTTAGAAGATACTTATGAAATATTTAATGCAGAAAATCATGTAATAATTGCAAATAATATTAACTCTCATCAATGCGACGAATTTGCGTTTGTGCAGCCTAACGTAGCTACAGACTTTTGGACATCAATATCTCCTACACTAGCAACTGGTGGCCGTGCTATTCTTACAAGCACACCAAACTCAGATGAAGATACATTTGCTACTATTTGGAAACAGGCAGAAGATAAGTTTGACGAGCACGGCAATGAACAAGAATTAGGAATTAACGGCTTCCACAGCTTCCGTAGTTATTGGACAGAACATCCAGATAGAGATGAAAAATGGAAACAGGAAGAACTAGGACGTATCGGCGAAGAACGATTCCGTCGTGAATACGACTGTGAATTCCTAGTATTTGACGAAACACTTGTTAGCAGCATTAAACTTGCTACCATGGCAGGTGATACTCCGCTAGTTAATATGGGACAAACACGCTGGTATAAGAAACCTACAAGCCAATATACGTATGCAGTAGCACTTGATCCGAGTATGGGCACAGGTGGCGACAATGCTGCAATACAAGTATTTGAATTACCAAGTTATGAACAAGTTGCAGAATGGCAACATAACACCACTGCTATTCCCGGGCAGATAAGAGTGCTTGCAGATATATGTAAGTACCTTGCACAGGAAACAGGGAACCAGAACGGAATTTACTGGAGTGTTGAAAACAACGGTATCGGCGAAGCAGCACTAATCGTTATAAACGACTTTGGTGAAGAGAACATTCCAGGTCTATTTGTGAGCGAACCAATTAGAAAAGGGCACGTCAGGAAATTCCGTAAAGGTTTCAACACTACACATGGTAGTAAAATTACTGCTTGTAGTAGACTTAAAACTATGCTTGAAAATGACAAAATGATTATACACAGTAAGCCATTTATATCTGAGCTTAAAAACTTTGTTGCAACAGGATCAAGTTATCAATCAAAAGCAGGACAAAGTGATGATCTTGTTAGTGCCACACTGCTTGCTATAAGAATGATGGCGGTATTAAAAGATTGGGATCCTAGAATCTATAACACGTTTACACAAGCTGAAAATATGGAAGATTACGATGCACCAATGCCAATCTTCATAAGCACAAACTATTGATAAATATATTACAATGAAAAATTTAGATCTAATAGCAGAAGAACTTTTTAATAAAATACGTGGACGGTTTCCAAGTGTTACGTTAGGTGACGGCGAAGGCAAAGTTACTAACGTTCCTACAGATGCACGATTCTTTGATTTTGATTACAAAGAAGGTGCTGCAAACTTAGGAAAAATTAGCATAAGTTTATCTGAAAAAAGTGTTGAAATTATGTACAGTGATAGTTTTGTTTCAGAACAAGACGAAATTACAAAACAAAATTGGTACAATTTTCTAAAGGAAATTAGACAGTTTAGCAAGAAAAGATTAATGACGTTTGACACTCGTAACATAAACAAGTCAAACCTCGACAAAAGAGATTATAAATTTTTAGCACAAAATCGCGGAGAAGAAACAATGAGTGAATCAAAGATGTACGGAACAAACCGTGTGAGCTATCAAAAGGTTGATGGAGCAAGAATAGTAGTTAAACATACTGAAAGTGTTAACACAGAACTTGCAGGTGGCCGCACACGCAGTATTGGAAAGATATATATTGAAAGCGCAGACGGCGAGCGCTTCATATATCCATTTAAGCATCTAAGTGGTGCAAGAGCAATGGCACGTCACGTAGCAGAAGGCGGCAAACCATTTGATGACTTTGGTACACACATTGTTGGCTTATCAGAAGAAATGAATAAACTCCGCAAGTTTAAATCTTACATGGGCCGCAGTGCTGTAATGGCAGAAAGTTTAGCTGGGTATACTAGTGTAGTAAACGATCGTATTAAGTCAGTTAAAAAGACTATCGAAAGTCTACAAAAACCAAACTACTATGCAGAAGCATTTTGTTCTTTTGAAGTAGCAGTTATGGAAGATGTTCCTGCAGATGTTAAAGAAAACTGGATTGATCAATTAACTATCAAACAGTTTAACGAAGAACTATCAGATGTGTTTCCATACATCTACAAACTAGTAAGTGAAGCAACAAGAGCAAAAGAACTAACAGCTGAAGATTTACTAGGTGAGGCTGATACTGTCTCTGGAGTTGGCACAGAAGTGTCACCTGGCGGAGTTAAAGCGTATGAATCAGATATTAATAATGCATTTGAAGAAATGATGGGACAGTTTGCAGAATCTAAAGATGATGATTTTGAAGAAGGCAATGCATATGCACAAGCAGTGCAACAGGCCAAAATGAACGGCAAGAAAAAAGGCGACAAGATTGACGGCCCCGACGGTGATGAAATTACACTTGAAAAAGAACAAAAGACACCAGTGACTGAATACATCCTTAGCATGTTCGATCGTGAAACAGGACAGTTTCCAAAAGGCGAAACAGCAATATTAACAGCAATAGAAAAAGACTACGGCGAACAATACATTAACCCGGCTAAAGCGTTTATCGAAGCAATCAATGCAAAGTACGAAGAACTTAATGCAGGCCCTGCAATACAGGAAATTGAGTTTGATGAACCAACTGCTGGAACTATGATGGAACCAACAGTCGAACAAGACGACGAACTAAACAGTATCCGTAGACTATCAGGCATATAAAATAAATTCAAAAATTCAGCAGATATCACTTGACGTCTGCTAAATATCAGTGTATAGTAGTAACTGTGCTATACACTTTAAGGCACTAGTAGCAATAACGCTACTGCACATAGGCAACATTTTAGGAGGCATTAACTATGGCATCATTAGCAGAAATCCGAGCAAAGCTCAAAGAGCAAGAATCACGCACAGGGGGCAATAATACCCAAGGCGGCGGTGATAACGCAATTTACCCATTTTGGAATATTAAAGAAGGCGAATCGGCAACGATGCGTTTCCTTCCAGATGGCGACACTGAAAACACTTTCTTCTGGAAAGAGCGTTTGATTATTAAACTTCCATTTGCAGGCATTAAAGGTGAAACTGATTCACGCCCTGTACAAGTACAAGTTCCATGTATGGAAATGTACGGCGAAGCATGTCCTATTCTACAGGAAGTTCGCGGCTGGTTTAAGGACGCTTCATTAGAAGATATGGGTCGTAAGTACTGGAAAAAACGTTCTTACATTTTCCAAGGGTTTGTAACAGAAAATCCCTTGCAAGAAGAAAAGCCAGAAAATCCAATTCGACGATTCATCATTGGTCCTCAGATCTTCCAGATCATTAAAGCAGCATTAATGGATCCAGACATGGAAGAATTACCAACAGACTATACTGCAGGCGTAGACTTCCGTCTTAACAAAACGTCTAAAGGTGGATACGCAGACTATGGTACAAGCACTTGGGCACGTAGAGATCGTCCACTGAGTGATGCAGAAATGTTAGCAGTTCAGACTCATGGATTGTATAACATGAATGACTTCCTTCCTAAGAAGCCAGACGACGTTGCTATTAAAGTGATGAAAGAAATGTTTGAAGCATCAGTAGATGGTGAAGCATATGATGCAGATCGTTGGAGCCAATACTTCCGACCAAGCGGTATGCAAGCTCGCACAGGCGATCCTATGAAAGCCGCAAGTGTAGGTGCAACTGCAACTAGCCAAAGTGCTCCAGTAGCACAAGCAGCACCTGCTCCAGTAGCACAAGCAGCACCTGCTCCAGTAGCACAAGCAGCACCTGCCCCGGCAGCAACTGGTGGTGCAGGCGACATCCTAGCGATGATCCGCGCACGTCAACAGCAGGCTTAATAAACAACACGGCTGGGGCCTCTGTGCTATAAGCATACGCCCTAGTTATCTTGGCTTTAAATAGGAGAAATAATGGCTAAATCATTTGATGTTAGTAAGTTCCGTAAGGACTTGACTAAAAGTATCTCAGGCGTGAGTGCTGGATTTAACGATCCTACTGATTGGATTTCAACAGGATCATACGCATTAAACTTGCTTATTTCAGGAGACTTTAACAAAGGTGTTCCGTTGGGTAAAGTAACTGTATTCGCAGGCGAATCAGGTGCAGGCAAGTCGTATTTTTGCAGTGGCAACATTGTAAAGAACGCACAAGAGCAAGGTATCTATGTAGTCCTAGTTGACTCAGAGAATGCACTTGACGAAAGCTGGTTGCATGCACTAGGTGTGCAGACTGGCGAAGACAAATTGCTTAAACTTAATATGGCAATGATTGATGACGTAGCAAAAACTATCTCAACTTTCATGATTGACTACAAAGCAATGAACGAAGAAGATCGTCCTAAAGTATTGTTTGTTATTGACAGCTTGGGTATGTTACTAACACCTACTGACGTCGATCAGTTCCAAAAGGGTGATATGAAGGGCGATATGGGTCGTAAGCCTAAAGCACTTACTTCATTAGTTCGTAACACTGTAAACATGATCGGCAGCTACAATGTTGGACTAGTTTGTACTAACCACACATATGCATCGCAGGACATGTTTGACCCAGATGATAAGATCTCAGGCGGTAGTGGCTTTATCTATGCATCAAGTATTGTTGTTGCAATGAAAAAGATGAAGTTAAAAGAAGACGAAGACGGCAATAAGATCACAGAAGTTATGGGTATCCGCGCTGGTTGTAAAGTAATGAAGACACGCTATGCAAAACCGTTTGAAGGTGTGCAGGTTAAGATTCCTTATGAAACTGGTATGAATCCTTACTCTGGTTTAGTTGAATTGTTTGAGAAGAAAAACTTATTGGTTAAGCAAGGCATTCGACTCAAGTACATTGACTTAGCTGGTGTCGAGCATATCGATTATCGTAAGCAATGGAATGGTCCTAAACTTGAAATGATTATGTCAGAGTACAAAGAAAAAACAGCTACTGTGGTAAATACCGGTGAAGTTGTTGAAGATACAGCTGATTTAATCGAAGAAACTTTTGAGGAATAATCTATGGACGAGAGTCAAATTGTAGAAGTGTGGACTTTATTTAAAGAGTACATTGATAAAAAGAATCATGAACTTGCAGCAGAGCGGTTTGTTGATTTGCTAGCTGACTACGGCGTAGCAGATGACACCCTAACTAATACACTAGGTTCTGATGCGGTGCTAGACGGTGCAATTAATTACTTCTTAGATATCGACGAAGAAAATTTTGCTGATGACGATTCATGGGAAGATGAGGATTAATAATGGGCTGGTATTCAATCGTATCGCGTGACATTTCTAAAATTCCTGATGCAGTAGCGCATTATGAAAACGAACTGTTGTCTGCAAAACATGAGGTCAAACTCAAAGGTAATGTAGAACGTGCTGCGGCTGAAATGCCAGGCATTGTTGAACAACGCTTTAATCAACTCCAAGAGATCGAAGCAATCCTCAACTATTTAAATATCGAACTACGTAGATTGCGTAGTTCGTATTTTAAGAAATACCTCGAAAACTATCAACGAGCATTAAGCAGTCGTGACGTTGAAAAATACGTTGACGGTGAGGCAGACGTTGTTGACTATGAAAAGATTATTAACGAGTTTGCATTGCTACGCAATAAATGGCTAGGTCTTCTAAAAGGTCTTGATCAAAAGCAATGGCAAATTACAAACGTAGTTAAGCTCAGAGTAGCAGGCATGGAAGATGCTAGCATATAGGAACATATAAATGCATTCAGAAAAGTATCTAGAAGAACTACAAACTTTACATAGTAAAAAAACATTTGGAAATACATCGGCACTTCCTAAAGATGTAAAAGCGTTAATTACTAAAAACAATATTAAATCAATTTTAGATTTTGGTTGGAAAATTATTAGTGAAGAAATTACAGAGAGACATGCTACTGTAAAAAAAGGTCCACCGCGACATGTTACAAAATATATTGTGTATTTACAAAAGGTCTAATAATGAAACAAGTTTACAATTATTGGATGCCTGATACTGATAGTCATTTTGAACGGTTGATTGCAAAGCGTATTATGAATGGCGGCCCCGCAGAATATCAAGATGATGTTAGAGATGCTGCATACAAATATGTTACAGACTTTAATATATGTGTTGATGTTGGTGCTAATGTAGGATTATGGGCTAGGCCATTAACAGAAAAATTTAATCGTGTTATTGCATACGAGCCAATTGATCATGTGTACAAATGTTTAGAATTAAATGTAAAAGATCTACCTGTAGAAATAAATCGGTTTGCACTTAGCAGTACTACTGGGTTTATTGATATGATTTACGACAGTGAAAATACTGGCCAGAGTCATGTTGATATGAATACACTAGGCACAGGTACTATTGAATTAAAACGTATGGACGATTTAGATCTTCCTAAGTTTGGATTAATTAAAATAGATTGCGAAAGACACGAATTAGAAGTACTAAAGGGTGCTACAGAAACATTATTAAAATACAAACCTATTATTGTTTGTGAACAACATCGTGACACTGAATATTGTGCAGGTGATTATCTTAAATCGTTAGGCGCAATAGAATTAATCAATGTTAGAAAAGATTACATTTTTGGTTGGTAGGTATTAACTGCGTACATAAATAACTACATGAAAATTGTACTTTGCACTGGCGGATATATAAAAGGGAGAATTATTAAAAAATGAAAATTGTACTTTGCACTGGCGGATTTGATCCCAAGTCAGATAAATAAAACATACAGGAGACAGTATGTTTATTACAAACAAATATTCAAAGTGTTACTATCGCATTATTGAGAATAGGAAAACCAATCCTAGAGTAGGGTATGTTGAAAAACATCATATTATTCCAAAAAGCCTTGGCGGAAGTAACAAAAAAGAAAATATTGTTGCATTGACTGCTAGGGAGCACTTTATTTGCCATAGATTATTAGTAAAAATGACTATTGGAAAAGATAAGATGAAAATGTCATATGCTATTAGATGTTTAATCAATCAAGAAAACTCGTATCAACAACGATACAAGATTAGTTCTCGAACTTATAATGCTATAATCTCAAACACAAGAAATAATATTTCTAAATATCTAATTGGAGAAAATAATCCATATTATGGAAAAACTCATTCAGAAGAAGTAAAGGCCAAGATGCGAGCCAAAAGAGCACTTCAGATTATGCCAACCCGACCAGGCAAGATATATTCTGAAGAGACATTACAACGATGGAGAGAAGGAAATAAAAAACAATTTGAAGACCCAGCCCAAATTGAAATCCGGCGAACTACGTGTAATAAAATACAAGGAATGAAAATTTATCATAATTATCTAGGTGAAACAAAATATCATTATGAAAACACCCAGCCACCCGGTTGGTTTGTTGGACGTCCAACGAAGAAAGGAGGCGTAATATGAATATAGTTCTAGTTACAGGCGGCTTTTGATCCATTGCATTCTGGGCATATTGCCTACTTCAAAGCAGCAAAAGAATTAGGCGACCATTTAGTTGTTGGTCTAAATTCAGACGAATGGCTTACTCGTAAAAAAGGTAGGCCTTTCATGGACGTGTACGAACGTTGTCGCATTATAGAATCATTAGCAGTTGTAGATAAAGTTGTGTGCTACCCTGATGCAGATGACAGCAGTAAAAATACTATTACTGGTGTTAGAGCAATGTATCCAGACGCTACAATTATATTTGCCAATGGCGGCGATCGTACTAAAGAAAACATTCCAGAGATGGACTTAGTGGACAATAACTTAGAGTTTGTGTTTGGGGTCGGCGGAGAGGATAAAAAGAATAGCTCAAGTTGGATCCTTACTGAATGGAAAGCACCTAAGACAGAACGACAATGGGGATACTATCGTGTGATACACGAATACGATAAACACACTAAAGTAAAAGAACTTACTGTAGGTCCGGGCAAAACATTATCAATGCAACGACATCAACATCGTGCAGAGCATTGGTTTGTTGTTGAAGGCACTGCTAGTGTGTACACATTAGACAGCAGTACTGATACTGAGTTAGTAGGAACATTCACTAAACATCAAGCATTACATATCCCTAAGACGCAATGGCATATGCTAGCTAATGAAACTACTAAGCCATTAAAACTTGTAGAAATACAATACGGCGAAGCATGTGTGGAGGAAGACATTGAACGAAGAGATTAAACCGTTTAAAATTTTTATAGGATGGGACAGCCGAGAAGATATTGCTTATCAAGTATGCAAAAAAAGTATACTTGATACTGCAACTGTTCCTGTTGAAATAATACCATTGAAGCAAAAAGTTTTAAAGAGCGAAGGAGTCTATTGGAGAGAAAAAGACAAACTGGCTAGCACAGAATTTACGTTTACTAGATTTTTAGTGCCTACTCTTCAAGATTTTATGGGTTGGGCATTGTTTATTGATTGTGACTTTGTTGCATTAGAAGATGTTAAAAAATTGTTTGACCAACGTAATGACAAGTACGCTGTAATGTGTGCTCACCACGACTATACTCCTAAAGAAGGTACAAAAATGGATGGTGAGAAACAAACTGTGTATCCACGTAAGAATTGGTCAAGCATGATGTTAATTAATTGTGCTCATCCTAGTAATGCTAAACTATCAGCAGAGTTTGTGAATAATCCAGAAATTGATGGGAAATATCTGCATAGATTTAGTTGGCTTAAGGATAATGAAATAGGCAAACTAAGTCACGAATGGAATTGGTTAGTTGGCTGGTACAAAGAACCTACAGATGGTAAACCTAAGTTTTTACATTATACTGAAGGTGGCCCGTGGTTTGATAATTATAAAAACTGTGAATATTCATCTGAGTGGTACCAAATGCAATCTAAGATGTATGCAACTAAAGTAAATGAGTTAACTCAAGAAATACAAAATTTAAAATCTAGAACATTTGAAATAGATGATTTAACATTACCTAAGAAAACTAAAACACTGTTAGCTGCCTACTTACACAATCTTATAGATCCTGATGAAGAAATATATAAAACAAAAGAGACAATAAGACAGATATTGGAAGAAAATATGGGAATAAAAGTGGCGGCGATCGCACCAACAGCAGATGACTTTGATCTTAGTAAAAAAGGCTTAGAATATGATTCTTATTTGCAAGATTTTATTATAGGAGCCGGCGGCAAGATTAGCAGCTTCGACTTGCAAAAAGGCACAAACAACACCTTAGTAATAAGAGGCCTTGGCGGCGGAAGCCAGAAAGCGTTACGGTATTGCATAGAAAATAATATAGATTATTATGCAATTGACACTGGATATTTGCAACCTTCAACACGTAAAGACTATCATCGTATTACTAAAAATAATTTACAAAATTTAGGACCGATAATTGAAAGAGACACTGATAGGTTAAGTATACTAAAGTGGCGTTATAAAAAACATAAACCGGGAAAACACATTTTAGTTGTTCCTCCTAGTGAAAAAGTTATGAAATTTTACGGACATGATCTTGATTCTTGGATGACTTTTACAGTTGCAGAAATTAAAAAATACACCAATAGACCGATTACGATTAGACTAAAGCCAGGTCGCACTGAACGGGTAACAACTAATACAATTCAACAAGCTATGGAGAACGCATATTGTGTAGTAACATACAATAGTATTGCTGCTACTGAAGCAATACTATACGGATTACCTGCCATAGCACTTGCTCCAAATTCAGCTAGAATGTTATGTAATACAGCAATAGAGCAAATTAACAATTTGCACATTCCGACAGCAGATGAAGTTACTGCATTTGCAGCGCACCTTAGTTACTGTCAATTTACTCCGCGTGAAATTCGGACAGGCTATGCGTGGAGTATATTAAATGAAAGTAATTAGTTATTTAAAAACAGTTCCGGCAAGGAACTCTAATCTGCAAAAGCCTGAAATATTAAGAAAATTTATACAAGGCGTAAATGCTTGCGGCGATAACGGAATAGTTAGTAACAGTGATATTGCCCAACCTTCTGACGTAGCAATAATACAGGGATGGGTATATTCTGATATTAGTAGCCCCCATTTAAAGTTAAGAAAACAATTAATAGATACACAAACTGTAGTATCAGGTGATGCTAATCTTTTTTTATATAAAGATAAAACTAACCCGCACGGTTATATACGATATAGTTTTAATGGAATATTTCCTACTACAGGGATATATTGCGATACAGAGATTGACCCGACTAGATGGCAACAAATTTCTAAAGATACTACAATACAATTAAAGAACTATAAAACTAACGGCCGACATATTGTGTTATTATTACAACGAAATAAAGGATGGAGTCTCAAAGGTACAGACGTGCAGCAATGGACAGTAAATATAATTAATCAGCTGCGTAAATATACTAATAGGCCAATAGTGATAAGAACACATCCGGGAGACAAAACTGCGCGTACTTATACACAGTCGCTATTGCGAGTATTGCAATATATGAGAAACGTTACTATAAGTAATATCGGAACTGCATTACAACAAGACTTGAATAATGCGTGGGCTGTTATTAATCATAACAGTAGTGCAGCCGTCGGACCTATCATTCAAGGATATCATTGTTTCTTAACTGACCCTATTGATAGCCAGTGCGCAGAAGTTAGCAATACAGATTTTAGTAAAATAGAAACACCTTTAGAGTTTGACAGACAAAAATGGTTAGAAAGAATTAGCATGTTTCATTGGAAGTTTAGTGAACTAGAAGATGGCAGTTGCTGGAATCACATGAGAAAATTTATATGACAATAACAGTAGTAACTACGTTCCATCACGAAGGATTAACAACATACGGGCAACGATTTATAGACAGCTTTGCACAGCGAGTTGACAAAAATATCAAACTAATTGTCTACGCAGAAGATTGTACACCTGCAAATCCAGATCCTAGACAGATTATAATACAAGATGCAAAAGCAACTTTACTTAAATTAAATGTGTTTAAAGAAACTTGGAAAGACATTCCAAAAGCTAATGGCAATATAAGTTCAGATCCAATTAGAAGCAAACGCAAAGATAGTAAAAAAGCATTCAAGTGGGATGCAGTTCGCTTTGCAAACAAAGTGTACGCAGTGTTTGATGCATGCAATAAAAGGGAAGGCAACTGGATAGTGTGGATGGATGCAGATAGTTATATTCACAGTAACTGGAGTTATGCTGCATTTAAAAACTTATTACCCGAAAACAAATATATCACGTATGTTGGTAGAGGCAAAGGATCACAGACATGGCCAGAATGTGGATTCTACGGACTGAATATGAATCATCCTGTGTGTCATAGTTTCTTAGAAGAATTTGAACGTATGTATGAGGATGCTGAGAAAGGCATGTTCTTATTACCCGAATGGCATGACAGTTATATCTTTGGAGAAGTGTTGAAACAGTTTAAACAGTTTAATGCGGATTATGATTATTCTGCACAAATGTATATGAGTGAAGCTAAAAGTGGCGGCGGCGGACATCCGTTAATTAATACTGAGCTAGGCAAATACATGGACCATATGAAAGGCGAGCGCAAGAAAGATGGTAAATCAAAGCGTTCAGACATAATGGTTAATAGAACAGAAGCATACTGGAATGAAGTTTAGTCTTTGGACACAATACGGCGCACTAAACAGTAAACCTGTCTTTAATGCTTTTAGGCAAGGCTGTCACAGCCTTGGGTTTACTTGCGTCGATAATAGCAATAACGCCGACGTTGATGTTATTTGGAGCGTACTGTTTAGTGGAAGAATGGCTGCTAACAAAGCTATCTGGGAGAAAAACTCTACTAACGCTAAGCCAACTATAGTTTTAGAAGTTGGCGGCATACAGCGTGGAACAACATGGAAGGTAGGTCTAAATGGGATTAATAGAGATGCTTACTTTGGGCCCACTAATAATAACAATGATCGCCATCGTCTATTGGGCCTGTCGTTAAAGCCTTGGAGCACAGGCGGAGAGTTTGTTCTTATCTGCGGGCAGCATGACAAGAGCTTGCAATGGCAAAATATGCCAACTATGAGTAAGTGGATAATGAACACTATAAAAGAAATTCGAAAGCATAGCGATCGTCCTATACTATTCCGGCCCCATCCTCGTTGTCTCTTGCCTAACATTGAACATGAATTTAAAAATGTACGTAGGCAACATCCTATGAAGTTAAACGGCACATATGACGACTACGACATGCGTTTTAATAACATACACGCGATTGTAAGCTACTCTAGCAATCCGGGCATACATAGTATACGTAACGGCATTCCAGCGTTTGTAGGCGCCAGCTCGTTGGCGTATGACGTAGGTAATGACATAGACTTCATGCACGATATAGAAGCACCGTTAATGCCAGATAGGCAACAGTGGCTTAATGACTATGCACATACTGAATGGACAGTGCAAGAAATATCACAAGGCATTCCACTTAACCACTTGACAGATAAGCTGTAATACGTTATACTACTAGTATGACTGAGAAAACAATTGAATCATATCTTGAATTATTAACTGGGTTTGACAGTAATGAAACCTTCACAATCCAGCCTAGTGATTTTACCATACTCAATAGTATTGCACGACAAGTGCATAAAGGAGTCGGGTTAACTGATAGACAGTATGAAGTAGTAAAAGAAAAACTACTATCCTATGCTGATCAATTTACAGCATTAGAATATCCAATACACGAAGCAATCAAAAATACTCGTATACCTATTAGGCATATCGATAGGGCTCGATGGATTCGCACAGCCTTAATTAAAGATCAATTATATATCGGTGTTCGATTTACATTCAATAAAAAATTAATATCAGCGATAGAAGTTCTTTCTAACATAGAAGAAAGAGGACTATATAACACCGTTGAAAAAATACATTATTTTATTTTTACCGAAATTAATCTACATAAAGTAATAAATGAATTAAAAGATAAAAGTTTTGAAATAGAGTTAGAACTACAAGAAAGATACAATTTATTGGAAATGATGCATAACAACAAAAACAATTATATTCCCGGTATATACGGACTTAAATTACAAAACTTACACACTAAAGCAATAGATTATATGATATCGTCTGTCGGAAATCCTGATGTTGATAATCTAGCACTGTATAAAGATAGAAGCCAACTATTTGGTATTAAACATTTTGACGAAGGTGATTTAAATAGCAGCATTAATAAACTAACAACACTTAGTCAAAAAATTGTAAAAAGAACACGCCCGCTTATATTAGTTAACAATACTGAACATACATTTGATAGAGTAGCAGAGTCTCTACTAGAACTTAATAGATATCCTTTATTGGTTTGTTTGAATGACGGCAATGATTTTAGTAGTTTACAAACAGTGCATTATAGTTTTAGAAATATTTTTGGCAACAATGACTTCTGTACACTCTACAGAAAAGAAAATGATGTTGCAGAAAATATTGAATTTAATCAATATATTAAAGACAATAATCTGAACAATCCTCTTGCAATTAATTCTAAAATAGTGTATACTAATATTAATAAGATGTCAAAGACATTACTAAAATCTAGTTGGCGTCCTCAGGCAGCTATACTAATGGGGAGTATTCGTTCTACTAAGATGGATACATATTTACAAGAATTAGATTTAGTTATTCATTATGACACTGATATTAGTCCGTTTAAAAAATACAGTACACCACAAGTAATAGAGAAAATTTAATGGCAAGTTGCAGATTAATTATTGAAGACGAAGTCAACATTAAGCTAGAAGGCTTAGAGGTAGACGTTCGACGTAAAATTGCAAACGCATTAAAGTTTGAAGTGCCATATGCAAAGCACATGCCTCAGTACAAACTTGGACGATGGGATGGCAAGGTTGCGTTCTTTGGTATCGGCGGCAGTGGTTACGTTAATCATCTTGACGTTGTTTGTGATATTCTACAAAAGAACAATGTAGAAATCGTAGACATCCAAGATAACAGACACCCTATTAAATTAAACTTTGTACCAGTAACCGAACGTTACTGGGCAGACCAAGGCGTATGTTGGCCAGAAGGACATCCAGTAGCAGGTACAGAAATTATTCTGCGTGACTATCAAGTCGAAGCAATTAATAATTTCCTTGCTAACCCACAGAGCTTGCAACAGATTGCTACTGGTGCAGGTAAGACGATTACGACAGCAACATTGTCGCACATGGTAGAGCCCTATGGACGTAGCCTAATCATTGTTCCAAATAAATCACTTGTTGAACAAACTGAAGAAGACTATATTAATTGCGGACTTGACGTTGGAGTGTACTTCGGCGACAGAAAGATGCTAGGTAAGACTCACACTATTTGCACTTGGCAGAGTTTGAATATTCTTGACAAGAAGAACAAGGACGGCAGCGCAGTGTTAAGTCTTGCAGAGTTCCTTGAAGGTGTAACCGCTGTTATTGTTGATGAATGCCTTGCAGGCGACACATTAGTTACTACTCCGTTAGGTAAAATTGCCATCAAGGACTTAATCCCCGGCGACAAAGTAATAAATCTTTGTGAAAAAACACAGCAATACAAAGAAGATACAGTTGTTAGAGTTCATAAAAATTTATCTCACAGCAATAGTGAAAAAATGCTAGAACTAGAGTTTAATAATGGGGTAATAATACAAGTCACCGCAAACCATAAATTTTTAACTAATCATGGATGGGTTAGAGCAGATGCATTAACTGAAGATTTAGAAATTGTAGACATAAATACATATAGCTAACGGAGAGGTATTTATGGCGAAAAAATTTGATATTAATAAGTTTAATAGTTTATTGTCTACAGCTAATCAAACTGTATATGCAGTTAAGATAACAGGAAAAGAAATTGAATTATCAAACGGATTATCATTAACTTCGGAGCAAGATGTTCGATTGTGTAAGAAAAGAGTATTAACTGGACACAATTGTTGGAGACAAAATTTTGATGATATTTATAGTATACACAAATCTACTCGTATTGCAGCAGAAAAACAAGCAAGAAGTGTTACCTCAAAGCAAGGTGGAATTAATTGCCAGTTGATGCATAAAGAAATAATAAAACACAATTTAAATACAGGAATACCATGGAACAAAGGAACAAAAGGCGACTATCCGTATGCATACACAATGCTAGCCGAAACTAAAGAAAAGATTAGTGCAGCCAACACTGGTTCAAAAAATGGCATGTATGGAACAATTATGTCAGCCGAAGACAAACTTCATCGTAGTAATATCATGAAAGAAAAAATATTAAACGGTACTTTTACTCCTAACTCAAATAATAGAAATACGCATTGGGATACATTTTATAAAAATAAAAAATATAGAAGTTCTTGGGAAGCATTATACCAATACTTTGATAAAGATGCAGAATACGAAACTATCAGAATTCCTTACGTTTATAATAATAAAGAACACATTTACATTGTTGACTTTGTAAATCATGATACAAAGACATTAATAGAAGTAAAGCCAGAAGAACTAATGTATGACGAAAAAACTAAAGCAAAGATTAATGCTGCAAAAGAATGGAGTACAACTAATGGATATGCTGTTATAATAGCAAATAAAGAATATTTTATTAACAAAAAGCCTCCTACTAACTTAGACAACTTTGACGATAATACAAAAAATAAAATTAGGAAATTATATGAAACTAGTTAAGAAAACAGTAATTAGTAACCTACCAGAGGTTTACAATTTACACATTAAAAATGATCATAATTATGTTGCAAATGATGCTGTTGTTGCAAATTGTCACCAAGCCAAGGCAGAAGTATTAAAGAACTTACTTACCCGCAACTTGAAGAACGCTCCGATTCGTTGGGGACTAACTGGCACTGTACCTAAAGAGAAGTTTGAGTTTGAAAGCATTCATGCTAGTCTTGGTCCGGTGATTGGAAGTATCAGTGCAAAGTCATTACAAGACAAAGGCGTACTATCAGAATGCCATGTTAATGTATGTCAGTTAATTGATGTTGTGGTACACACTGATTATCAATCAGAATTAAAATATCTAACAACTGATACTGCAAGACTAGCATACATTGGTAAGATGATGAACAAGGTATCACAGACTGGTAACACACTTATTTTGGTAGATCGGATTAGTGCAGGTCAAGAACTACAGAAACTTATGCCTGGCAGCACTTTTGTAAGTGGCGCAGTTAAAGTTAAAGATAGAAAAGAAACGTATGACACTATCCGTGAAGGCACTAACGAGGTTATTATTGCAACCTATGGTGTTGCGGCTGTTGGACTTAATATACCGCGGATCTTTAATCTTGTTCTTCTTGAACCTGGCAAAAGTTTTGTTAGAGTTATCCAGAGCATTGGCCGGGGTGTAAGAAAAGCAAAAGACAAAGACTTCGTACAAATATGGGACTTGACTTCAACGTGCAAGTTTGCGAAGCGGCACTTGACTCAGCGTAAGAAGTTTTATGCCGAAGCACAGTACCCATTTACAATTGAAAAAGTGGATTGGAATTAAATGAAAATATTAACATTAGATAACGAATGCTTTATGCTTAACAATCTTCCTGATGAGCTCGACGAAGATGTACGCTTTAGTGTATTAGACAATAGTGATCCTAAAGATCCAGATTTCTTTTTTGTACCACTTATCTTTCTAGAATCATTTAGCGCTCCTGCTATTGTATTAGAAATTAACGGACACGAAGTAATGATGCCAGTCGATTGGCATATTGCAGTAGGCGATGCTCAAAGTGGTAACGACTTAGAAGTACTACCACTAACTAGTATTAATGATAGAGGGTTTGAAGTATTTCTTTTTAATCCTTTAAAAAGTTTCAAATTTGACTTTGGTACATTAAAAGTTGTAAATTTTTACAATGATGTAAAGTGGTACTTTCCTAAAATGAAAAACGGACAACTACTAAGTGTTCCTATTACGGATGGCAAGAATCCATTGTGTGCATTTTTTGTAAAAGATATCAGTAGACAAAGTGAAACAATAGATTTTACTATGCTAATGTAAGGAAACAATATGAGTATTAAATCAGGAAAAATTTGGGGATCAACAGAGATGATTCACGCTAACGGTGTACTAGAGTTTCATCGTATCAAGTTCAAAGCAGGATATAAATGTTCAGAGCATGAACACGAATTTAAATGGAACGGGTTCTTTGTAGAGTCGGGCAAGATGATTGTGCGTGTTTGGCACAACGATCAAGGATTAATTGATGAAACTATTCTTGAAGCAGGCGACTTTACACAAGTTAAACCAGGTAAGATTCATCAGTTCGAAGGTGTTGAAGACGGAGTAGCATTTGAGTTGTATTGGGCAGAGTTTAATCACAATGACATCAAGCGACGCTCATCAGGAACAGCAGTTGGCTAGGATGATCCCCGGTGAAGCATTGATATATGAGCGGAACGACAACGTTGTGTATGCTCGTTATCGAGATGCTCCTCACAATAAAATTCCCCGTTGGATCATCGGCGGTGACCCTGCTGGTATTGCAAGAGCACAGGGCGATCTGTTGTGTTATCAAGAATGGCAAGAGCTGTGCGAACTAAGTTTAACATATCCAACTATAAAAAAACTATTAGATAAGTTGGTAGTAACTTATTATACAGTGAAGGAAAACAAATGAGATTAGTTGCATTTGGTTGTAGTAATACTTACGGGCAAGCATTGCCTAATACTACAAAGATTTTGAAAAAGTAATTGATGATATTGTTTGGTATTCATTTGACAAATTTAATTAATTAGTGTAAAATATAAACATGAGTGATAAGAAACTTCCAACTAAAGACATACTTGCAGCAGTTGACATGAACGCAAAAAGCGTTTGGAAAGAATTGTCTGATGAAGAAAAGAAGCAAGTTAGCTTTTGGTTGCTAAACAGATATGTAAGTGCTGTACAAGGTAATAGAGAAGCACAAGAGCTTGCTGTGTTTAAAACTAATGAATATTATAACAAACACTTTAACGACATTGGCGTTGGCAAAGAGAACGGACATCAACATCTAATGTGGCAGCTATTGTGTGCAAGTGGAGCAACAGGTAAGATCGAATACCATCCTTATATTGGCTTTAAGAAAAAAGAAGCCGGTAACAACGCAGCAATTAAATTGTTATCTCAAGTATATCCTAATATGAAAATGAAAGAGGTAGAACAACTTGCTGGAATATCTACAAAAAAAGAACTTAAACAACTCGCAGAAGATTACGACATTGATATCAAGCTCTGAGAAACCATACGTTTGCGAATATTGCAGAACAGGATATAGCCGTGAGAAAACTCTCATAGTACATATGTGTGAGCAAAAACGTAGAGCTTTACAAAAGGGCGAGAAGCGAGTACAGTTAGGTTACATTGCATTTAATCAATTCTATAAATTAAGTGCTGGGTCAAAGAAAGATAAAACATACGAAGAGTTTTGCAAGAGCAGTTACTATAATGCATTTGTAAAGTTTGGTAGTTTTGTATCAAATGTAAAACCGTTATATCCTGAGAAGTATATCAATTATGTAGTAACGTCAGGGGTTAAACTTGACCAATGGTGCAGAGAAGAAATGTATGAAGCATATGCAGTTGAGCTAATTAAAAAAGAAGGTGTTGAAACTGCCCTAGAGCGCAGCGTTAATACTATGGTTGAATGGGCTACTGAAAACAACAGCGTGTGGAATCATTATTTTAACTATGTAAGTTTGAACAAGGCAGTGTGGAATATTAGAGACGGAAAGATTAGTCCGTGGTTGGTTCTTAATTGTAAGAGCGGAAAAGAATTATTAGGTAAGTTTAATGACGAACAATTAAGTATGATATATAATATTGTTGATCCGCAGCATTGGGCTATGCGATTTAAGAAACAACCCACTGATGTACAACTTGTTAAAGATGTAGCTAAGGAAAGTAATTTGTGAAAATTTTAATATTTGGATTGCCCGGAAGCGGTAAGAGTACACTAGCAGAACCGTTTGCTAAACTAGTAGGCGGCATATGGCTTAATGCAGATGCAGTACGCAAAGAATACGACGACTGGGACTTTACTCCTGAAGGTCGAATGCGGCAAGCAATGCGTATGAAATTCTTAGCAGACGGTGTTGTTAAGGCAGGCAAGATTGCTATTGCAGACTTTGTTTGTCCTACAGAAGCAGCTCGAGCGGAGTTTAATCCAGACTTTACAGTTTGGATGGACACAATTAAAGCAGGTAGATTTGAAGACACTAACAAGATGTTTGAGAAACCTGACAACTTTAATTATCATGTTGCTAAATGGTTTAATGACACACACCTACAACTTATGCAAGTTATAACTTCTTACATGAAACACAATGGACTCAAATAAACGAAGCCTTACTAAAACAATTACTTGGAGGTTCACAGGAAGCGGCGCAACGTTTGTAATTTCATATTTGATATTAGGAAATATTACCGCAGCGGGATCTATTGCATTAATTCAGCTTGTTGCAAATACCTTGTTATATTATGCTCATGAAAGAATTTGGAATAAAATAACTTGGGGACAAAATGTTTGATTATAAAAAACCTACAACACAGATGCTAGGAAGATGGCAACCTTGGCATCCTGGCCACACTGCACTATTTAAAAAAGCATTGCTAGAGACTGGACAAGTTTGTATTCAAATTCGTGATGTTGGCGGCATTGTTGGAACTGACGCTGGCGCTGATAGAACTGCAACAAAACAAGACGACAATCCTTTTGAATTTGAAACTGTAAAGAATAATATTATTGCTGCATTGTTTAATGAGGGCTTTACATATAACAACGAATATGTTATAATGCAAGTACCAAACATTGTAGATATTAGTTATGGTCGTGGCGTAGGATATACATTTACGCAACATGACCTAGGCGAAGAGATACATAATATAAGTGCTACACAAATTAGAGCACAACTAAGAGAACAAGGTAAACTATAATGCCTGATTTGCGAGCATTGCGGAAAGCAAATAACAAAACAAAATTATTTGCGTTGGCACGGCGCAAAGTGCAAGGAGGCGTAAATGGATATTGATATAGACTTTGCTGACAGAACAATTGTGCTTGCACAACTCAAGCACCGTGTTGCTAAACTTGACTCAGACAAGAAGCATAACACAGGAGTCTATGCAACTGAAATTCCACACAACCCTGTAGACAACTTAGCCACCGTTGACTACAAGACTGCTGAAGAACGTGGCTACTTTAAACTAGACTTTCTAAACGTCAGCATCTATAAAGATGTTAGAGACGAAACACATTTAACAGAATTAATGGAGAAGGAACCACTATGGCAACTATTGGAGCACGAGGACTTCAGCGAAAAAGTATTTCATCTGAACGGCCACGGCGCACTATTGAAGCAATTGAAACCTACATCGGTATCACAGTTAGCAGCGACGCTGGCGATCATTCGTCCAGCCAAGAGACATCTAGCGAACGAAAGCTGGGGAAAGATAATGCAGGGAGTTTGGACTAAGCCGACCAACGGCGAGTATTACTTTAAGAAGGCCCACGGTATTGCCTACGCAGCAGCTTGTGTTGTACACATGAATTTAATATGCGAACAGTTGTCTACCTAACTTTGCGTATCAGCTGTACACTTTTACGTTTGATACGTTTAAAATTTAGATCGTTTAGATTAACACACGGTCCTATTGTTACTCTAACATCCTTGCTGTTCATAGTCATCATTGCATAACTAAATGCCTGCATTTCTTTTATTAGGAAAATGTTTATAGGCAGCATCCTATTTGACTCCCACCACCAAACATTGCCCATTTCTAAAAATGCTTCCTTCTCTAAGTTAGTCTTTAACGAGGTGAATATATACATGCTGGTTATATATGCATCTTGATTTGCAATGATGCCGACGTACTCGTTGCCACCATAAGTGACTACGCTGATAAAGGGGAAGTTGTTTTCAATATCTTTTAATAACATATTTCTCGATAAATACTAGATGCAATTAACACCTAGATATTTAGTCAATAACAGAACGACCATTATTACTAATGACGCAGGATTCATTACGGAGTACAGACCAGTGTATCAAAGACATATAAACGTATATAGAGGCATTGACAATGTGCTTGATTTTAAAATACTCAATGCTGATCAAAAGCCAATTGACATTACAAACTATACACCCAAGTTCCAAGCGTTTGATGAAAATAGATTATTAGTAATTGAACACAACGGCGAACTTATTACCGGCGACGATAGCGCTCCTACTAGAGGACTATTCAAAGTTACAGTTACTGACAACGATCTATTAAACATTGATCAACAATATCTTTCTTACAACGTACACCTTATAGACAACACCACTAATGTTCCAGTGTTAACTTATTCAAATACTAATTTTGGAATGAACGGAACGATCTATGTAAGTGAAACAGCATTTCCAGGGCCCGCAGCCGCAACTAGCATTATTACTTTTACTGAAGATAATAGTGTATGGAATAGCGAATCAACTAACGCACAGCCAGGTATAAACGGCAACGATGCATTACATACTGCTGTAGTATACACTGACAGTTATATTGGTAATGTAGTTGTCCAAGCTACGTTAGAAAATCAAGTTACCGGCACAACAGTTTGGACAGACATTACAACTATAACACTTGTCGGAACTGAAACAGAACCTACACCTGTAAACTTTAACGGAGTGTTTAGTTTTGTAAGATTCCAAGCATCAGCAGATCCTGCAGATAAAATAACAAAAATTTTAATAAGGAATTAAATGTCTACTCTAGTTATAACTACGTTTTCAGAAGACGGTTACTACTTGTATGGGAAAAAATTAATTGAGACTTGGCAACAGTATTGGCCAGCTAGTGGATACACATTACGAATATATGCTGAGCATAATTTAGTAGTTGACGATCCAAGGATTGAAATAATTAATCTAAATGACGTAAGTCCAAAGTTACTTGCATTTAAAAAAAATTGTAACATTAGTCTTGAATCAGAAACTAACAAAAAGTTAATTCATAAAATAGAAAAGACAGTAAAGTGGTGTCATAAAGTTTATGCAATCGAACATGCATTACACAGCAATCACGATTATCTTATATACTTAGACGGAGACACTTATACTATAAACAATGTCCATCCAGGGGCATTAGAATCATTATCAGAAAAATGTTTGTTTAGTGTACACTTTGAAAGACTAAAAGGTATGGCACACTATGAAACTGGATTACTTATATTCAACAAGCATCATGAACAAATAGGTGACCTAAAAGAACATATTACTAGTGCATACGACACTGGCGAAATATTTGAACTTCCTAAGAGCTGGGACGGTTTTTGGTTTGCTATACTGCACGAGCGTAGAGGATATCAAGTTAGAGATCTTGCTGGCGGAAAATTTAGAGGAGTCTTTACTAATCCAGTTGTAAAGAAGATCCTTGTGCATCTAGCAGGAAACGACAAGTACGAAGGCCAAGGCTTTAATACATTTTCTGGTAAAAAAATACTCCAAAACTGATTGACACATGGATACATTAATGCTATAATAATAGCATGAGTATTGTTTCTGACATTATAACAACACACTTGCCTGGCTTAAAAAGTCAAAAACATATGAAGTAACATTTCCAGACGGTCATACAGAAGTTGTAAAATCATTTAGAGGATGGTGCAAGGATAATAATTATCCTTATTATAAACTGTATAATACTATTAGAAATAACAAGCCGTCAAAAGATGGATGGCAAGTGCGGATAATTGAGGATTAAATGTCAATAGTTTCGGATGTATTAATTGCATATTATACACAAGGTAGTAAAGTAAAAACTACACCAAGCGGTTGGATGTCAAGAAATGCGCCCTGCTGTCATCACAACGGCAACACTGCTGACACTAGAGGTCGCGGCGGACTTATCTCAGAAGGTGATACTGTTAGCTTCCATTGCTTTAACTGTGGATTCAAAGCCAGCTGGCAACCCGGGCGCGGTGTTAGCAAAGGACTGCGTCGGCTACTTGTTTGGTTAGGTGCACCTGATGATGCAATCAACAAGCTAACACTAGATGTAATGCGCATCAATGAAGGTGTAGAAGTAAAGCAACGTAAGATTGATATTCCTACATTTGAAACTGTACCATTACCGCCCGATGCTGTTAAGGTATCAGATATTACTGAGTTTAATAAATTTAGTATGGCTATCTTAGAATACATGGCTGCACGCAACTTAAACTTAGATGATACAGATTACTATTGGAGTCCTAGCTTGGGCTATCGTGACAGACTGATCATTCCGTTCTACTACGAGAAACGTATTGTAGGATGGTCTGCTAGAACTATTATAGCAGACAAACAGCCCAAATACCTTACAGAAACACAGCCCGGGTACGTATACGGACTAGACGAGCAAGGTCATAACAAGGTGTTTGCTATTGTATGCGAAGGCCAAGTAGACGCTATTCACATAGACGGATGTGCGCTAACCGGAAGTGAAATTGGCGATCAACAAGCACTGCTAATTAATAGACTAGCTAAAGACATTTATGTTGTACCAGACAGAGACAAGGCAGGTAGCAAACTAATTGAAGCTGCTATCGAACGCGGATGGGGTGTTAGCTTACCGGAATGGGATGCTGACATTAACGATATCGGTGACGCTGTGGCTAAGTACGGCAGACTATATACATTATACAGCATTGCTAGTGCTGCTGAAACTAGCCCACTTAAAATTAGATTGAGAGCAAAGAAATGGTTTACTTAAAAAAGATTTGGGCATTCATCACATGGCCCTACACTGAATATAAAGAACAGCAGGCGGTGGCGCACTGAATCGGCAAGCAGTTGATAAGATTCAGCCTATGTGGAATAGTATACATGTTCCGCAGAACCCAGGTGACCCTGGTAGTTGCGTAGGCGCAGTGCTAGCACAAACAAAACAAAAAATAATTCTTGACAACACCTGGCATACGGCAGTATAATAGTAATATGGCAACTAGACAAAACACAAACTATGGTTATGATATACAACGAGTATATCTTGAAATGATGCTTACTGATGCAGAGAGCTTCGTACGCTGCCAAGCTGTATTTGATCCAGATGCATTTGATCGTAGGCTTGCTCCAGCAGCAAAGTTTCTTAATGATTACGTAACTGATCATAATGCGCTGCCTACATTTGAAATGATCAATGCAGCAACTAATACTGATTTAAAAAATCCAGGGATGTTGCAAGAGAATCATTATGATTGGCTGCTGGCAGAGTTTGAAACATTCTCAAGACACAAAGCACTTGAAGCAGCTATCCTTAAGAGTGCCGACTTACTGGAGAAGGGCGAATATGGTCCAGTTGAGGATCTAGTTAAGAAGGCAGTACAGATTGGATTGCAAAAAGATTTAGGTACAGACTACTTTGCTGATCCACGCAAACGACTTGAAGCGATTAAAGATACAAACGGACAGGTGAGCACTGGTTGGGCTGCTATGGACAAGAAATTGTTTGGTGGCTTCAACAGAGGCGAGCTTAACATCTTTGCAGGTGGATCAGGTGCAGGTAAGAGTTTGTTCTTAGCCAACATCGGTGTTAACATGGCATTGAAGGGCATGAATGTGTTGTACATAACACTAGAGCTTGCAGAGAGTCTAGTGAGTATGCGTATCGACAGTATGTTAACTGGTATTAGCACACGTGAGATCTTTAAACAGATTGACGACGTTGAACTTAAAGTAAAAATGATCGGCAAGAAGAGCGGTGCTATACAGGTCAAGTACATGCCTTCAGGTAAGACTGCAAACGATATTCGCAGCTATATCAAAGAATACGAGATTAAGACCAGCCGACATGTTGATGTACTGTTGTTGGACTATTTGGATTTGTTGATGCCTGCAAGTATGAAAGTAAGCGCAGAGAACTTGTACATCAAAGACAAGTATGTATCAGAAGAACTGCGTAACCTAGCAATGGAATTGAAGACAGTGTTTGTTACAGCAGCACAGTTGAATCGTGGAGCTGTAGAAGAAATTGAATTCGATCACAGTCATATCTCAGGTGGACTTAGTAAGATTCAAACAGCAGACAACGTGTTTGGTATCTTTACAAGTCGTGCAATGCGTGAGCGTAGTCGCTATCAGCTACAGCTGATGAAGACACGTAACAGTTCAGGTGTAGGACAAAAAATTGATCTAGGCTTTGATGTAGACACACTGCGTATTATTGACTGTGATCAAGACGACGAAGGTGAGAACAACTATTCAAATACCAGTAGTGGCAATGCAATTGTAAATGCACTCAAGCGCAACAGCACTGCAAAAGAAGATCCGGCTGACGGTGCCAACGCTCCAAAGGTGCGCGGTGAGACCAATAGCACCCTGCTCAAACAGTTTATCAACAACATCAACACAGATTAAGAACACAAGCGCGAAGCGCCAACGCAAGATTATTCTTGCGCGAAGCGTTGAACGCAGATTTTTTACATCTTAAACTACGCATATATTCACTAGCCGCTATACGTGTACACTGTGCTAGTGCATAAAAAGAAACTACTCAACCATGCGTACAAGCACATTCCGCCGTGTTGCTTTCGGCGTTAAACAACGGTAGAACAAAAGATGAGTCTTTATGCACTATGCCTCAACTACACTAACCGTATACACTGTGCTTGCACTCAACAACAGTACAGCATAGGTACGCTGACTAGCTGACTCAAACTCTAGTGTAGAGCTGTCCAACTGTACAGTGTGTATGCCACGTATGTACAGTGTCACCCCAGCCGTGAACGTGTGAGTGTCACAGAGTATAGGTTCTAGACTATCTTTGTAGTTGAATCGTAGTGCATACATCTTATATAATCCAATTGAAGCTGTGCTAGTGTGATCATTGACTCACGATGATGAGCAGCTATAAACGTATAGTAGTCTTCTAGTGTGTACAACTTGAATCCCATATAGCTTAACTCTACTCTAGTGTGCTGTACCTTGCCCAATCGTGCATACTTAAAAGCATCTGTATCCTTGCGCTCAACAGTAACTAACCATGTGTAGATCATATAGATATTTATAACAGACTGCCCAGCAGTCTGACAGCTCGCTTGACTATCGTCTGCGACTCACTGTGGTGCGAGGTTAAATAAAACTATGCAAGTATTCAGCTGTACACAGAGTTTGATATTACACTAAAGCGTAGTACTGCACTAGTAGAACTAGTAGAACTAGTAGAACTCATATTGCGCAAGTAAAAAAATTGTGCGCAAAAAATTTACAACTTCGAACCTATCCATGCTAGAAGTATTGTAACCAGCACCCCACGCTGTACCTAATAAGAAGTATAATTGAACTGTGGTAAGTGTAAGCGTAGCAAGCATACTAATATTTATAGGATTAAGCAGCAGGTCCGAAATGGGTATTTGCAAGTTAAAAAAATTGCTGCGTAAAAAATGTAGGTGAAGTACTTACAGAAGTGAGGTGGTGATTTGCACTCGGTGTATTTTTAAAAAGCTGTTTAAAATAAAGAATAAAGAAAAGAAGAAGAAAAGA
>JBDNIA010000152.1:0-5553 GCA_041688525.1 Crocinitomicaceae bacterium
GCATCCGTGTGTTGCTTGAATATACACTCCTAAGTTACTAGTACCTGTAGCAGCTTTAATCTCACGTGCGATGTCATTACACAGTTCTTCTTGTAATGTACCACGTCTAGCACACCACTGTGCAATACGAGTATATTTGCTGAGACCAATTAACTTTTGAGAAGCAATAATGCCAATATAAGCAATGCCACTAACGGGCTGGTGATGATGACTGCACATGCTACGCAACTCACTGCGAACAACCAACATGCCTTCATATCTATCCTCGCTGTCATTTGGGAACGCCGTTGCACTAGGCATAGGATCATAACGTCCGCTCATAATCTCATTGTAGTACATTTTAGCAAGGCGCTTTGCAGTACCTTTGCTGTTAGGATCATTTTCACGATCAATTAGCAGTGTGTCAAGTACACTTTCAAATGCTTGTGCAGCTTCGTTGATAAGGATGTCTTTTGTATCATTGGAAATATATTCGCTGATGTTATCGCCTGCCCAAAAGCGTTTATTTTCTGAGTGCATCTTCTCACGAAGCACTTGAGATAAGTTTTTTTCTGTCATTTATTTCTCCGAGTTATTGACGTGGATGTCTTATATACTATTAAGTATACACTGTTATTTAGGCTTTGTCAAGTAGTTTCTTATAATTTCCTTTTTCAGGAATTACGTGCCTTACGCCACCTCGAGGATCCGCCATGTCCTCTTTGCGTCGTGGAATCAAATGTACATGAGCATATTCTACAGTTTGTCCTGCTGCTTCGCCTACATTCTGTCCTATGTTAAACGCTTCACAGTATCCACGTTCTGTCCAATCGTATCCCCACTTGTATGCTGCTTCCCAGCATTTTACAAGATGTTGCCAATCTTCTACTTTAGGAACAAAAAGAACGTGACCTTCTGTTACCGGAAAGTCGTCCTTATATACTGTAAAGTCTTTTGTATCTACTAATACTTCAGTCCAAGGTTTAGTATTCATTAACAGTTTCCCAAGGATAAACTAACCAAACGTCATCTTCTGCTTTGTTAATTTCGTGACAAGTATAATCTACGGTGCCGTTAAACCCACTTGCTAGATTATCTGTAAGTGTAGCAAAGCGAACATTCTTATGCCAAACTGTATTCCAAGTTTCTTCATCGGGCAAACAACTGCTCTGCCAATCTTCTTTAATCCAATTGAATGTAGCACCGCTATTGTTGATATCATCTACAATAAGAATATTCTTACGCAGTGACAGGTCCCATCTTGCACCAGTAATGCCAGTTTCTTCAGCATTATTATATCCAAACGCTTCCTCGCTCATCCAAAGATTACTCTCAGGTCCGCATTCACTATCGCGCAAACTAACTTTAAGTGCTTCGCAGCGAACTTTAAGCATGTTACTAATGATAGTAGCAGGAATATTGCCGCCACGAGTAATTCCTACAATATAATCAGGACGCCAGTTGTCTGCATACATGCTAGTAACAATCTGTACGCACATCTTTTCAATGTCTTGCCAACTGTAATAATGTTTCTTAATCATTTCATGCTCTCCAGTGTTGCAATTTTAGCAATCTTATCACCAAAATCATCGTCCTTGTGAATAATGTAAGTAGTTGTATTAGTACGATCTTTTACCCGATCATATGTTCGAAACTCTACCACACGTCCGCCTATTGCACTAAACACTCTAAAGTTTAGTATAGGGTCAGCATCGCACACAGTTGCTTTAGTATCACGCGAACATGTTACCGTGTCACGACCAACTGTGCATTTTTCTTCTTCATAATCGCTACCTTGCCTTGCCCAGCTAGCTACTAGTTTTTTAAACCATCTCATTTAGATTCCTTAATTGCATCAAATGTTTTATACTTTGCAAGTTGCGACTCATACGCATCTTTTAGTTCTTTTAGCTTAGGATACTTTGCTTCCATATCTACGTGTCGCTTTAATAATAACACAGAGTCACGCAGTTCGTCAAGTTCTTTCATAACATCTCTGCCTTGAACAACAAGAGGAATATCAATCTGCATCGTATTAGGATCTAACGAGTCTCTTATAGTCAGATTACCAGTAATAGCACTAGCACTACTATACGTTCCGGTTAACACACCAGTATCAGTACAACTAATATACCCGCTCAGAGCAGACATTTTTTGTGCTGCTGATCCGGACAAGAGTCCAATGGTGTTAGAACTGGAATTAGTGTTCGAGCTCATATTTTTCCTTCAAGTATTGTTCATGTTGTACCCAAGCACCGTCTTTGACAAAGCCCCATTCTCTTAGTTTAGGACCAGGTACAAACAAAGTCCAAGGCTCAATACCAGGCTCAAGTTCAATGCTATGAAGAGACTTAGGACTGCTAAACCTAAAATGCCCCGGTCGTCTCCACAATTTACCTGCTGGAGTATGTTCCCAATACCCGCCGCTAAGAATAAAAGTAAAGTAAGGCCAAGGATGATCATGTAAGTCATCTAAATCTCCTTTATGAAAGTTATGTAAAAAGACATTAAACGGAAACCATGTACGCTCTTTTAAGAAAAGATAATAGCGTGTTAAGTACGGCTCGTTGTGGTAACGGTCCATAATCACACGCTTGCGATCTACACGTTCTAGCAGTTTAAGAAAGATTGTGCCAATAGATATATTATCCTTTAATTGTGTCATACAATGCTGCTCCACTAAAAAATTCTTTGTTTAGTTTAGTAACTTGTTTAGCTAGACTAACTGCAAAGTCATCGTAATTTTCCATGTACTCTACAATACGTGCAATTACTTTGTCTTTGTGATACAAGTAAGCGTCATAGTCTTCAGTCCATTCGCTTGGGTATAAGAACTCTGGAACAGCCATTTCACTGTAGCTTAGTCTATTCGGCACCATAGGAATAGCATTTACTAATGCACCTTCATACCAACTAATACCTAGTGTTTCTTGTAGGTTAGCACTAAACACAAGTTTAGCTTCCCCTAGCAAGTTATGATATTCATTCTTTGTAAGCTGTTGCTCTTGACAAACAACAAACTCATATTGTGGCAGGAGCTGTGCCAAGTCTCTAAAAATATCAACTTGCTTCTCAGGAGCAACACGATGTGGAAACAAGATCAAGTCTCGCTTCTCCATACCTTTATATTGTGTTAAGCTATCTTTAAGATACTCCATAGGCCATCCTACACGAACAATTTTACCACTGTCGTAGATTTCTTCCCAGTCATCGTCGTACCAAGGATTCTCTACCATCATGCCGCCATGCAGTAATTCATCAAAGAACATCCGAACATGGAACTCTGTAGCAAAGAAGTTATTGTCGTACACATGATACATACTCTTCTCAGCATGTCTTACCCAGGGCTTATTGCCAATTAGCCTACCAAGAAAATCATGAGGATCATAACTACCAGCATGCCATAAGCCACCGATTCTGATATCAACGCCCAAGAGCTCAGCCATGTAACGAAGCTGGATAACAGTTGGGTTCCAAGCATCCGTATATAGAAAATAGTCTCCATTCTTTACCTCACCTTTGCAAAACATTTCACCAATGATTTCTAATTGCTTACTCTTATAAACATTAGTACCACCAAAATTAAGAAACGCCCCAGGCGTAGTTGCCTGAGGAGTATTTCCGCCGCTAATAACTTTAACATCTTCATTAGTAGCATGCCGCATTTGCTTAGGCAAATACTCTTTCCACTGTTTAGTGTAGCGGGTATCTACTGCTTCAATGTCTACTATGAAGATTGTCATTTAGTTACCTCGATTGCTTTCAAACCTTGGGTTAGGACGGCGTGTGCGACGATTGGGATCGTAGCTTGCGCCTGCACGAGATTTTGCTCGCAGCCAACCTTGGTGTTTGTTGTACGCAATCCAAGTTGGTGACTCGTTGCTATACATGTCTTTTTCATCAAAGACTTTTGCTTCAAAGCGACAGTAGTCACGGAATTTATCCAAGTCGTCAAATACTTTGCGGATAACAGGATTCTCAATTGACATAGTTTTTACCTTTTTAATTCTTAGGATAAAAGTTTGAACAGCCGTTTTCGCCATCTTCGGCAACATCAATCTCTACAAATCGGCCGGGATACTTTGTAGAAATTTCTCTGTACAAGTCATCTGCGATCATTTCGCAGCTCTTGTGATTTAGTTGTAGTACAGATGTAGAGCTATCTACTTCAGCATACAACCGTTCCATCCAACGTTTAAATTGGATAAACTCAATATCGCGATCGTTATGGAACACTTCGATGCGAACTTTAAAATGGAAAATATGGCGATGCGGAACGCCAAGGAATGATACATCATCCCATCCGCCTGTTGCTAGTTTAGGATTAGTGTCTGCACCAGGGTACAGATGCACCCCTTCTTTGCGGAATGTAACCCAAATACTTTTAGTAGGTTCTGTCATAGTTCTTTCTTCTCTTATTTTGCGTAGTATGTAGTTGTGATAGTTTTCTTGCTCATACATTAATTATACGCTAACTTTAACACTTTGTCAAGGCCATATTCGCGCCAGTCAGTAAATTTATCACGGTCCATCAAATTATGCAGGCTATGGCACCAAACGCCCGGATTAGTTGCACGAAACCCTTTGTCGTCAATCTTGACCATTGTGTTGTAGTTCCATTGTTTAACGTAAGGAACAACTACACGAAGCTGCGGAATAAAATAATTGCTCTCAATCAGCCCGCCGTCCATAAACCATTCTAAGTTAATAGTGCTCGGAATATCTAGACTACAAAAGATACCTTCATCTAAAAACAGTTGAATTAATTTATCCCATGCTTCAAAGTCTTCCGCTGCAACAGGATTGTAACTGTGATTAGCACCAAAAAAGATATGCTCGCATTGTTCTTCTTTGTAGTACTTCATAACTTCATTGTAGTCTTGAATACCAGTAACAAACAATGTCTTCATTCCAAATGCAGGAGTCTTTTCAACTTCTACACCTGTAAAGAATGTAATACTGTCTGCTGTGCCTGTGTCGTAATCACGCTTCATATTACGCTCCGAACTCAAAAAGTCGGTTGCTTGTATTAGTTGAAAGTTTTTTTATATGTGTCATTGCTCCTTCGGTAATACGATATTGGTATTGTCCACTGGTTTGCCTCTCAAAATAGCCCAAATGATTGTTGTAACGAATGTATTTAGGCATATTCTTTGGATTGCTAGATTTAAGCATAGATTGTCCGTACTCCCATGCTTCTTTAAGTTTAGATTGTATTTCGTTACATGTAAAATCATAAACTTTTGCTTCAGTAACTACGTTGTCACCAGTAAGTATATTTTCATCATATTCAACACGGTATTGCCGTTGAATCTTATTTCTAATATTACTATATTCCCAAGAAGTATTTATAATATCTACAGGTAGCATAGCACCTACTGTATGACCGCTTGTGCTACTTCTCAAACGGCTTTTAATTTCTAGTCCATACTTGGGAAGATCTATACCTTTTCTTCGATTAACTTTGTAACCTTTATCTTCAAGATCGTTTTCAATCCATCTTCCAATATTACCATTATACTGTTTCATTGGAATAACTGTTCCGGGTTTTATTGCACTATTAAGTGATATTAC
>JBDNIA010000153.1:0-8164 GCA_041688525.1 Crocinitomicaceae bacterium
ATGTAAAACCGGGAACTGCAGCCAATACTGTAAATTTTGGAATAGGTAACTCATCAGGAACAGCCACCTATAGTGTTACTGATTATGCAATTAACACGACTATATTATTAGTGATTGGCTTAGACAAGTCGGTAACACCACACGTTGCTAAATTATATGTTAACCCAACACCAGGTGCAACCGCTCCTGCTGCGACTGTTTCAAATACAGTCAGTTCTTCTGTAATTCCAGCTTTCGCTTGTGTTTACCTAAGACAAAGCCCCGGAACAGGAAATGGAGAAATAGATGAAATTCGTGCAGGATCTACATTTTCCTCAGTTACGCCGTCAGGTGCCACAGGTTGTAACATTGCAGCATCAGGCATTACAGCTTTAACTTGCAACGATGCCTTAACAGCGGCCAATCCTTTAGATGATTATTTAACATTTAGTTTAAACCCAACAGGATCAACTTTGGGAGCTTCTTATACCGTATCTGTTCCAACAGGAACAATAACGCCAACAACAGGAACGTACGGTGCTGCTACTTCTTTCCAATTACAAGCTGGTTCTGCAGGAGCTGGAAACGTAACCGTAACGATTACAGATGTTGCTGCAGGAAGCTGTACTTTAGATCAATTAATTACTGATCCAGGTGCTTGTTCTTCAGCAAACCCAGTTATTACCTTAGCGCCAAGTTTATTGACAGCATTCAGTCATGTAGTTGGTACACCTTCAGCTGAACAAACATTCACTGCATCTGGTTTAGGTATGATTGATGACATTACAATTACTGCTCCAACTAACTTTGAAATTTCACTAACAACAGGAACTGGATTTACAAATTCTCTAATTCTACCGCAAACTGGTGGTACAGTTTCAAATACAACAATATATGTAATAGCTAATGCGGTTGTCGCTGGTTCTTTAGCTGGTGATATACTTGCCACCTCTAACGGAGCTGCGAATGATTCAGTAAACGTTTCTGGCGTAGCTAATGATTATGTTTATTATACAATTGATCAAATATCAACTGTTGACGCAAACGGTGTTGCTGATTCATTAGACGTATTAGTAGAATTGACAGGCGTTCTTTACTGTATTGATTTTGATGGAAATACGGGTTACAGCTTGACTATGATTGATGGTTCTGATTCAGGAATTAACTTGTTCTCATTTTCAGATGTTTCAGGCTATACAACTGCAGCTGAAGGAGATTCACTCAGAATATTTGGTAAAATTGCACAATACAATGGCTTACTTGAAGTTGTAGCTGATTCTATTGAAGTGTTAGCACAAGGTGTTGCATTAATGGCTCCAACTGTTGTTACCATTTTGGATGAGAGTACAGAATCTCAGTACATCACTATGAAAAATCTATCTTTAGTTACCCCAATGGCAACATTTGGAACTGGAAGTGCAAATATTGATGTTACAGACGGCGTAAATACATTCGTAATACGGATTGATTCAGATACAGATATTCCGGGAGCTGCTGCTCCACAAGGTTTATTTAACGTAACAGGAACGGGCGGTCAGTTTGACAACTCTTCTCCTTACGATTCAGGTTACCAGTTATTCCCTTGTAGTATTGCTAGCTTCGTAGATACATGTAATCCGCCTTCAAGTGCCATTACTTCAACCTCTAATACGGCGACTGCAACAGCAGCAGGTACAAGTATTTCTTACCAATGGATTGATTGTGCAAACAATACACCTATCAGCGGAGAAACAAGTCAAACCTTTACGGCACTCATTACTGGCAACTACGCAGTAATTGTTTCAGAAGGAACTTGCTCTATCACATCAACATGTGTTTTATTAAACGGAACATCCGGTATTGTAGAAAACGAATTATTAAATTCAGTTTCTGTATATCCAAATCCAATAAACGATATTTTGAATATCAATAACTCATCTAATGAAGTTCTTACTTTCGAAATAGTAGATATAAATGGTAGAACAATTAGTTCTACAAAGTCAGTTGCTACTTCAACTAGTATTTCTACTTCAACTTGGAACAAAGGAGTCTACTTCATTCGTTTCACATCTGAAGCAGGACAAGCAGTTATGAAAGTTGTAAAATAAATTTGAAAAACGTATACAAAAGCCACTTCTCAAATGAAGTGGCTTTTTTTTTGCCTACTGATTAAGATTTCCATTACTTTTATGCTCTAATCATGTACATATGAGATTTACCTTACCTCTTCTAGTCTTCTTATTTTTTTTACCAACAGTTGTAATGAGCCAAAACAATTGGCAACAGACTGTGAACTATAAAATAAACGTTGAATTAAACGATGTTGATCACGCACTGAATGGTCAAATTGAAATCGAATATATCAATAACAGTCCGGATGAACTTACCTTTATATACATCCATCTTTGGCCCAACGCCTATAGCAATTCCCAAACTGCTCTTGCGAATCAAATCTATCAGAGTGGAAATGATATATTGAAATTTGGAAACGATAGCTTGAGGGGGCGTATTGATGAATTGAATTTCAATACAAGTGGTTTGGCTTTGATTTGGGAATTGGATGCTAAAAACCCAGATATTGCCAGAATATTTTTACCAAAACCGATTTCAACCGGCGATCGTATTAAAATTGCTACTCCTTTTCATGTTAAGATACCTTCTGGAAATATTTCACGCTTAGGGCATATCAATCAATCTTATCAGATTACACAATGGTATCCCAAGCCAGCAGTTTATGATAAAAATGGTTGGCACCCTCTTCCCTATTTGAATCAAGGTGAGTTTTACTCTGAATATGGAAGTTTCGATGTTAGCATAACTTTACCTTCAAACTATGTTATTGGCGCCACAGGTGATTTACAAACGGAAAGTGAAAAAGAATTTTTAGCAGAAAAAGCGGCAGAAACAAAGTCGTTTATTGATAGTCTCGGTGTTACATCTAAACTGAACATGGATTTCCCTGCTTCCTCAAAGGAAATGAAAACCATTCGTTATACGCAAATTAAAGTTCATGATTTCGCCTGGTTCGCCGATAAACGATATTATGTTTTAAAAGATGAAGTGGAATTGCCTCATTCCAAACGCAAAGTGACTACTTGGGCAATGTTTACGCCTAGAAATGCCAATCTTTGGAAAAATGCAACTGATTACATTAAAGACGGGGCATACTATTATTCACTTTGGAACGGCGATTATCCATATGACCAAGTTACCGCCGTTGATGGAACAATTAGCGCCGGTGGCGGAATGGAATATCCAAATGTTACGGTAATCGGAAATTCATCATCAGCAGAAGAATTAGAAATTGTAATTGTTCACGAAGTTGGTCACAATTGGTTTTACGGAATTTTAGGTTCGAACGAGCGCGATCATGGTTGGATGGATGAAGGATTGAATACATTAAATGAAATCCGTTATATCCAAACTAAATATCCTGATAACAAGCGTTTAAGTGATATGGTGGCCAATGGTCGTTTTCATTTCAATGATTTAGACTACCGCGATCAAGCCGATATTCAAGTTCAATTAATGATGCGTTTTGGCGAAGATCAACCCATTGAAACCAAAAGTACAGATTTTGAATCTTTGAATTATGGAATAGTCATGTACCAAAAAACTGGGCTGATTTTCCTTTACATGAAAAACTATCTGGGAGATGGTATTTTTGATGCAATTATGTCTGAATATTATGAAAAATGGAAATTTCGCCACCCGCAACCAGAAGACTTAAAAGCTGTATTTGAAGCAAAAACAGGTGAAGATTTGGATTGGTTTTTCCATGATTTAATTCAAACGACAAATCATATCGACTACAAAATAAAAAGGGTAAAATCTAAAAATGGAAAATCGCAGATTGTTGTGAAAAATGTAGGACAAGTCGACGGACCAATTCCAGTAACATTGCGCAACATAAGCGGTGAAGAGAAGATATTTTGGCTGCCAGCTGGAGCATCTAGAAAACACAAAATTACAACAGAATGCGAAGTAACTAAAGTTCAAATAGATTCCTTGAATTTTATTCCGGAAATTAACCGCAACAACAATACATGGACCTCAAATAAGCTTTTCAAACGATTAGAACCGATCAAATTAGAATTCCTTGCTGGCGACAATGAGGCGAATGCTACCAATCTATTTTGGTCACCCGTTTTAGCTTATAATACAGCTGATAAATTTATGCTTGGACTCGCTATTCACAACATAGCAATCCCAACAAATCCAGTACAATTCTATATTGCACCAATGTATTCATTCGGTCGACAAATGGTTTCAGGAATTGGTGACATTTCATATACATTTTTACCTAAAAAATTAATACGTCAGGCCAAACTTGGTGTCTCCATAAGAAGCTTTAAAATGGATGATGTTAATAGAGGTAACAAAGATTACTATTACGCTGCAGCTCCTTATATTCGCATGAAATTGGGCAATCGAAAGGCATTTAAAGCTTGGACAAATGAACTATTGGTTAAATCCATTATACGACAAGATGTTTTAGTTATTCGCGAACAAACTTCAGTGGGACTTTACGTGGATTACATGCTCAACTATGATCGTGCTGATCATCAATGGGAAACACATTTTAGAGCGGATTATTACAACAATTTAAAATTATTATCGGATGCTACCCGCGCCATGTTTACCTCGACGTACCGCTATCGATACATGAAGAATAAGATGGAAAAGTGGGTTGAATTGCGGGTGTTTGCCGGAAAAATTATTTCAATCAAAGATAATCCATCCGATTTTGACAATACAAAGTTTGCCTTATCCGGAAACAATGGCGTTCAAGATCTATTCTTCGATGATTTATTCTTCAATAGAATTCCAGGAACCGGTTCAATATATAGTACGCAGCGAGCAGACAACATGGGCGGATTTCGGTCAACGGCTGCTTTTGGCAATGCATCAAATTGGATGACGACAGCAAATTTATTCTTTGAACTTCCCGTTAAAATTACTGGATTAGGAATTTTCGCTGATGCAGGCGCATTTTCAAATGGTGGAACGATAGAAAGTGTTTGGAATGTAGGCCTCGGAATAAAAATTCGCAAAATATTCCAATTGCATCTGCCTATAATAATGAGTCAGAATTTGATGGATAGCTACAGCTCGAATTCTTATCTGAACAAAATACGTTTTAGTGTGAATTTAAACTTATTATCTCATCCTTTCCAACTGAGAAACTTACTCTAAATCTATAATTTGAAATAGAGTAAGTTTCAACTGTTACATTCTTTCTGGAACGGATATACCAAGTAATTGACAAAAATCGTGGATGATTTCTCCAACCTTTTTAGCCAAAACAAGTCGTCGGTTTTGTAAATCCATATCTTCCTCATTGAAGATAGATACGTTCTGATAGAAATGGTTAAAGCTTTTCACCAATTCATATAGATAATTTGCCAACACGGCTGGTGATAAATTGTCAGCTGCTTCCAAAACCATTTTTGGTGCCTCGTTTAGAAGCTTTATCACCTCAATTTCTTCTGATAAAAATGCAGCGGTGGTAGAAATATCTGTCACCTTTGCTTTTCGCAACAACGATTGAATACGCGCATACGCATATTGAATAAACGGCCCTGTATTTCCATTTAACTCAATCGACTCTTCAGGGTTAAAAAGCATGCGCTTTTTTGGATCCACTTTCAAAAGATAATATTTCAATCCCCCCATTCCTATGGTATTGCAAAGTTCATCTACTTCGTTTGCCGACATACCTTCAATATGCCCGCGGTCTATCGTTGCTTCTTTTGCTTTACCAACAATTTCTTCCATTAAATCGTCTGCATCAACAACTGTTCCTTCTCGGGATTTCATCTTGCCAGAAGGCAAATCGACCATTCCATAACTCAAGTGTTTACAATTATCAGCCCAAGCATATCCTAATTTCTTTAAAATCAAAAACAATACCTGAAAGTGATAATCTTGTTCATTCCCTACCGTATATACAATGCCATTTAAATTTGGGTAATCCGTGTAACGATCGAATGCCGTTCCCATATCTTGTGTCATATAAACAGCCGTTCCATCCGATCGAAGCAATAATTTTTCGTCTAAACCATCGGCAGTTAAATCAACCCAAATTGAACCGTCGTCACGCTTGGTAAAAAGTCCTTTCTGCAATCCTTCAATTACTAAGTCCTTACCAATAATATACGTATCTGATTCGTAGTATATTTTATCGAAATCAACTTGCATTTTCTCATAGGTCTTATCAAAACCTTGGTAAACCCAGTCGTTCATTGTCGACCAAAGCAAATAAGTCTGAGGGTCTTTCGCTTCCCATTTCACCAACATTTCTTTCGCTTCTAGCAACAAAGATGTTTGGTTTTTTGCTAAGTCAAGGATTTTATCGCTTATTGCTTTTATTGCTTTGTCATCTTTACCTTCTTTAGAAGATTCCAAACGAAGGAATTCATTTTTGACATGCTCAGAAAAACCATCGAAATCTTCTTTTTCCCAGAAAGTGATTATACTTTTTGCTTCAGCAACGAAATTCTTATCGAATTCAACGTAGTATTTCCCGACCAATTTATCGCCTTTCAAACCGGTATTCGTCGGGGTTTCTTTTTCCCCTTTTTCGTTTAGCGGAGAAAACTTTTCCCAAGCTAACATACTCTTGCAAATATGGATACCACGGTCGTTGACGATTTGCGTTTTTATAACATCGTATCCTGCCGCTTTCAATAATTCCGAAACTGAATAACCCAGAAAAATATTTCGCATGTGACCAAGATGCAGCGGCTTGTTAGTGTTTGGAGAACTATATTCCACCATTATAGTGCCTTTTGTATTCGGTTGTTGGAATCCAAATTTCTTCGATGAAATAATATCCTTGAAGGTATTCATCCAATAGCTTGAACTCGCAGAAATATTCAAAAAACCTCCGACAACTTCGCAGGATTCGACATCTGAGAGACCTATAAGTAGAGCTGATATTTTATCACCTATCGCCTGAGGCGAAGTTTTTAGAGCTTTCACAAAAGGAAAAAGAACCAATGTCAAATCTCCATTTAGTTCTTTTCTAGTTTTTTGAAATTGAATCCAATTTTCATCAATTGTAGTCCCAAAAACGGCAACTTGGTTTTGTATTAATTCGTCTTTTATTTGATTTTCCATTTTTGGTTTCGCTTATTTTATTATCGTGTTAACGACAGTTTTCACTAATTCAAAAGTAATTTCCGCCATTGCATTTTTTTTATCATCTAAGCATGGATTTACCTCTACAAACTCCACGCAACACAATTTTTCCTGCTTTGAAAAGAACGTCAATATATCATTTGCTTCTTCGGGCGTGATTCCTCCTTTTACCGGAGTTCCTGTGCCATATGAAGTCAAATCAGGATCCATTGAATCAACATCAAATGAAATATAAAGAATGTCTAATTCATCTATCCACATTTGAAATTCTTGGGCTATTGTCGACCATTTTCTTTCCCTTAACTCGGCAACCGTATAATTACGAATACCATATTCAGCCATCAAATGCTCTTCTTCTTCTTCTGTATCGCGAACACCAATATAGAACAAATCTTTTGAAGAAAACTTCGGTCCCTTTCCTCCTTTGCTTTTAATCAATTCCCAAATCAATTTTGCTTCGTCGCAAACATCATTTATTTTATATTTTAAATTGTCTTCATTCAAAGCGATAGCCAATGGCATACCGTGTATATTGCCAGAAGGAGTTGTATAAGGCGTGTGCAAATCACCATGTGCATCTATCCAAACTACACCCAAGCGTTTTCCAGGATAGTTTTCTTTTATTCCAGCAATAGTGGCAGCGGCAGAACCGTGGTCTGATGAAATCAAGACGGGCAACTCATGGTTCGCGTAAATAGCCTCTATTCCAGACATAACGTGATCGAACACTTTTGCAAACCCTTCTATCCGTTTAGCATAAGGAAACTTGTAAGGTAAGTCTAAAAAGTGATTTTCATTTTTTAATTTGATTGGAGGAAAGTCAGAAAAAAAAGTGTCACTTTCCTTTCTAGCCGCAGTGATAATGGCCTCAGGACCAAGTGATGAACCACGCGTTCCAGCTGCTATTTCAGAAGTATTTAGTAAGATTTTAACTTTTTTCGTCATGATCATCAATGATTTAGCAGCAAAAATAGCATATTCAAACGAACTAAACCTTTGTAACCATACAACTTCTTTTCATTATTTTCGTACAACTTTTAGATTTGAAAAATAATATAACAAT
>JBDNIA010000154.1:0-5277 GCA_041688525.1 Crocinitomicaceae bacterium
ATTGGAATTTCTGGTGGTGTTGATTCTGCAGTATCTTCAACTTTATGCGCAATGACAGGTCTGAAAACAATCGTTCTGAGCATGCCTATTCATCAAACAAAAGCTGAACATAGCCGAGCAATTAATCATATCGCCGATTTAAAAGCGAAATTTCCGAATGTAATAGATATGGAAATTGATTTGACCAATAGTTTTGAGCAACTTCAGATAGATTTACCTGCTAAAACAAACCAACATTTTCTTTCGATGGCAAACACCAGAAGTCGTTTGCGGATGTTAACACTATATGCGGTTGGACAATCTAACGGATGCCTAGTTGCAGGAACTGGCAATAAAGTAGAGGATTTCGGTGTTGGTTTTTACACCAAATATGGAGATGGAGGCGTCGACCTTGGTCCGATAGCAGACTTAATGAAAACTGAAGTTTGGGATCTTGCAAGAGAAATCAAGGTAATTGAAGAAATAATAAATGCTGCACCAACCGATGGATTATGGGAAGATAATCGAAATGATGGAGATCAAATCGGAGCTTCTTATCCTGAACTCGAATGGGCGATGAATCACAAAATTGATGAAACAGATTTAACGAAAAGACAAAAAGAAGTACTATCTATTTATCAGAAATTTAACCGAGCCAACAAGCACAAAATGGAACCAATACCCGTTTGTATTATTCCAAGCGAATACCACTAACCAATTTTTATATGTCAAAATTTAAAAACCTTATTCCACTGATTGCGCTTATACTTTCCATTCTCTTTGGTAAGTCAGTATTTGCGCAACAAGACTTTAATGACTTTAAAATTCTTCAGTCGCAAGGGAAAATCCCGAATGATTTTATTTTAAAATCGTCCCTGAAAGTTAAAGCCGACATGCAGGCAGACAGGGAAAACCTGAATAGTCGCGAGAAGAAAATATTTCTTGAAGGAATTCACTACGGTGTAGATGAGCTTTTACAGTCGGGATTAGTTATTTATGGTGACGAGGTCTCCAACTACGTTACCAAAGTAGCTGGAAAGTTGCTGGAAAAAGATGTGGAGTTGTTTAAACAGCTTCGTTTTTACATCATCAAATCAAACGTGTCGAATGCTTTATCTACCGATCAGGGAATTGTTTTTGTGACGACAGGTTTAATTTCTCAACTTACATCAGAAGCCCAATTAGCTTTTATATTAGCACATGAAATTTCACATTTTACTAAAAAGCATGTAGTAGAATCTTTTGAATATCGAACAAGAAATCGCGGAATAGACGATCAAATTAAGCAATTGAGTGTTTATTCTCAAGATAAAGAGTTCGAAGCAGACATACTAGGTGTAGCTTTATTCCATAAAGCGGGATACGCAAAAAAGCATATCACCTCAACATTCGACGTTTTAATGTATTCCTATCTTCCGATAGATGAAGTCGAATTGCCTGTATCCTACTTCAATTCTGAATTGTGTTTCATACCCAAAAATAAATTTCCAGATAAAAAATATCCAATCAAAGCCGAAGAAGCTTACGACGATAGTCGAAGTTCACATCCTAACATCCAAAAGAGAAAAGAGAAAACTTTAGAAACGGCCAGTAAAATGGTTTCTTGGGGTGAAGTAGACGCCTACTTTGGTGAAAGTGAATTCCAATATATTAGAAGCCTATCTCGCTTTGAACGTCTGCGTGCAGATATTATTGAAAACGAATATGCCGATGCGCTTTACACTATTTTCATCCTCGAAAAATCCTTTCCACGTTCCTTGTATTTGACGAGAATGAAAGCGCAATGCTGGTTGGGACTTTCTACGTTTAAAATTGGCAATTCGATAATAAAACCTTAGATTCAAAATCAAATTTAGAGGGTGAAGGTGCAGCTATGCACTATTTCATTCGATCTTTGAATGAGCCAGAATTGACGACACTGGCCATGCGAACTATTGAAGATTGCAGAAAAAAATTCGAAAATGATACGGAGATAGATGCAATATGGCAGCGAATGACAAAGAATCTGTTCGATTCAAAAATAAAGTTGAATGAATTCTCAAAAATAACTTTCACTGCGGCAATTAACCAGTTGTCGGAACCAGATACGCTTTCCCAAGACTCTACAAAAAATGTTGTGGACAAAAAGGTGTTGACTAAATAAGACAAAATCAAACAAAAGAAAAACCCTGTTTCGGAGAATGGAGTTGACTCATCCTTATATTATACTTTCAATTTGTCTGATTTAATTCAAAGTGAATCATTCATCAATCGTTGCGATGAATTAAAAAAAATAGTTGATGACGAAAAAACAGATAAGAAATTAGATAAAGCGGAAAGAGAAAAAATAAAAAAGAAAGAAAATAAGACAGATATTTCTAATTTTATTTTAGTCGACCCTGCAGCGGTGAGCCATAAAAAAGGCAAAGTAGATTATAATGTTTCCGAAGAACTAACTGAAAAATTCAATGAATCATTTAAAGTCGCTTCTGAGAAATTAAACCTAAAAATGCAAACCGTAGGAAAAGGTAATCTTGCTGATTTGGGCACTGCAGGTTTCAACGAAAAAAGCTTGTTTACGACCTTGCTCATTCAAATATCGAATAACGACAAACTAGATATTTTCCCTGTTGACTATTCCTATCTTGAAAAAGTTACAGAAGATTTTGGCACGAACAAACTTGTTTTTTCTATAATTGAACATTCCTATAAAGTCGAATTCAGTTCTACCGCATTTGCTCTGATAGTTTTCCCACCTATGCTATTGGGCTACTTACCCTTGCCATTTATTTTAGGCAATAGAACTGAAATAAACCTTATCGTTTTGGATATCTCTAATTCTAAGATCACAAGTGGCGCTAGCTATAATTTCAGAGAGCCTGTAAGCAAAAAAGGAATCCAAGCAAGGCTCTATGACATTCTTTCTAACATCAATACTAAGAAATAATCACATGAAAATATACATAGTATTCATTCTAATTTTCCTTTCATTTTCCACCTTTTTGTATGGCCAAAACAATGGATTTATGGGGAAAAAGAATTTTATCTCTGCGGACATAAGGGTATATGCACCTATCATATATGGATTATCAACCTCTGATGCAAATTCAGAATACAACAAAACCGAAGGACCCAATTTTGCGCCTAAATCGAACCTGTTAGATTACGGATTTAACTTGACTATAGGACGAGCTGCATCAAGAAATTTCGGATTGATGTTACAAATAAGTTCCTCACGATATGATTTTGCAGTAACCGATAACCAATACAGTTTAGATGCAAGCAACTTCTTCAACACTGGAGATTACTATCAGGTGCTAAAAATAAATTGGCTGAAGGCAAAAGTAACTACTGTCATGCCCATTATTGAGTTCACGGGCAACTCAGGTCTACTACCACTGGGATTGTCGCACCAAATTGGTTTAGGATTCTCTACAAATAAGTTATTAAAAGACGATTATAATGTTTTGATAGCTGATGCTTATGGTCAGCAATTTATACAAAAAGAAAATCTATATGATTATTCCAGCAAAGGCTTTAAGTCCTACGTTTTTATGTACAAGATTAATTTGAGGATTCCCATTAACGATTATCTCTTGTTCAACTTAGGATTTCGCTACAATGTCAATTACTACCCTAAAGTATTTCAAGGCTTAAACTCATCTTCAGAAACTAAATATCTTATTGAAAATATCAACTTGCGTGATTATATGCGAAGCAAAGAGTTTCGAAATGTCTTGTCTCTAGAAACCGGATTAAGTTTTTGTTTTTAAGCCTCTGGAGCTAGGCGTAAAACAATACCATCAATTTCGTCTTTGATATGAATTTGACAACCCAGTCTGCTGTTATTTTTGACGAAAAAAGCTTGATCTAACATGTCTAATTCAGCATCGCTTTGCTCTGGTAATTCAGTATCTGACTCCAAATAGCACTGGCAGGTGGCGCACATTGCCATTCCACCACATTCGCCTAAAACAGGAAGTTCATACGCTTTACACAACTCCATTACGTTCATACTCATATCCGTTGGGGCCGTTAGTTCGTGCTTTATCCCTTCTCTATCAATGATTGTTACTTTTACTTCTTCCATGATTCAAATTAGAGTGCAAAAATAAGCAAAACCTTACCATTAATGGGTGGTCTTAATTATATATTCTCAAAGTACTGCCGCCATTCCAAGAAGTCTGAAATTGACGAAGTCCGAAGTCCGAGTTAGAAATTGGTGACCCATCGTAGAGAGAAAATGTGGCATTGTTGCAGGAATCCACTAAAATTAAAAAATTGTCTGGATCAGGTGTTAATGGACGTTTACATGTGCCACCTGGGTCAGCGGGAGAATGTCTGTCAAATGCAATAAAATCATCATTTGACCTTCGGAAAACAATTACGCCTTTTGAACCGCCATTCACATAAGCCCAGCCGCTTACACCGGTAAGCGCAATGTAACTTGGTAAATTAATATCAATTGTAATGTCCGTTGCTATATTTGGAACTGGGTTATTTTTGTTCTTTCTACAAGCCCCAACAAAGAAAAAAACAAGCAATACTAAAATAATTCTTACTTTCATAACGTTGTTCTATCAACAAATATACAATGAAAACGCTATTTAGAATTACTTTATTGCTCTTGTTTGGACTATTTGTCTGCACACCTTCTTTTGCTCAAAAAAAAAAGACGCCCACTTCTGTTGCTGAAGCAGAGAAAATATTGGCAAAAAAGGAGAAAACTAAACAAAAGGCTTCAAAGAAAGCCATGAAAGAGGCGAAAAAGAATTTTGCAAACAAGCAGTCTAAAGAATTTAGAAAGTCTTTAAAAAGGAATGAAAAACGCCAGCGAAAGGCCTTAAGAAGGAAAAAGAGAAGAGCGCGACGTTAATCTTGCACCTCTAATAATTCCTCAGTAGCTTGCTCCCAAACTTCCATAGCTTGATCTAGGCTTCCTTTTCTTGTAGAAAATCTCAATAGTATTGCGGTGGACTTTTCATCGTCACTGTAATCCATTCGCTCAACTTCTTGTTGGAGCAGATGAATTTCCTTTTCTAAGTCCTCAATTTCCTCCTCCGTTTTACGCACCAAAGTCGACAATTGATTTTTTCTTTTTTTGCGTTCTTTTTGTTCTTCGAAACTGAATAATTCTTTTGGCTTTTCGACTATTTTTGCTACTGTCGTTGTTGAGGATTCTTGCTTCAATGACTCCTTACCGTCTACAGCATTCATTTTTCTCTGCAAAAACTCTTGGACTGAGAAATGGTGAATTTTTAGTTTGTGATCTTCAATATCCCAAATTCTGTTGGTCAAACCATCTAAAAATTCTCTGTC
>JBDNIA010000155.1:0-4770 GCA_041688525.1 Crocinitomicaceae bacterium
AATCAAAATCTTGTTTTGAGTTATTTTGATTTAATAAAATATATTCAATTACTCGGATTAGAACTAAAATTTTTTGTTTTTGGGTAAGTTCTTTATTTATTTGAGCGCAAATTCTTAATACTTTTACGGAATTAACGGATGTTCTTTTCCGTTTCCCGTCTTTTTTTAAAGCTGATTGATGAAGTGTTTGTAGGTCTTTGTCAAATATATTTAAATAGAAATCAATTAAAGAAGTACTAAGTTCTGACCTTAGATAATCTTCAACAAGCAATCGACCAGGCGTATTTTTAGTCTCTGAGTCACCTAGCTCGTCTTCAAGTTCATCATCTTTTGCTAGGATAGCAAACAACTGCATAAGAACCCGAAGAATACGTTCACTCATAATAGATTACTGCTTAAAACCAATTAGCATAACCGCACAGCCAGAAACTTTTAAATCTAAATCTAGCTCTGTAGTAATAACAACAGGTATAGACCTATTGACCTTAAAATCCCAATATGGAGAATTTTTATAATCTTTATTCGTGAATAAGATATTTCCATCCAAATCAATTATTGTAAAAATCACGTAATCCTGCTTGTTTCCAGCACTTGCAGCAATTCTATAAGTCGAACCTCCATACAAAGTAGTTTTAAATTCGGCTTTTTCTCTATCTAAGAATGCGGCGTAGACTTGTCCGTCAGAAATAAATCTTGTTTTGCCATTTTTACCTTCAAGGTAATCCGCGCATTCTTTGGCTATTTGCTCGCATTTTTGAGATGAAGCAACAAAAGAAGATAAAAAAATGAGCAAAGTTGCTGTGAGTAAATTATTCATATAATATTTTTAAGCGACAATTTTTTCACGAATCGAACGTATTTTCATACTTATTTGATTCAAAATGTCTGTATCAATTTTTATCTCCAAATCGTGCATTAAAGTTGTCGTCTTATCTAACGAGTTGGTTTTTGGTTGTTTGTAAGTGTATTTAAATTCGATTTTCTCAAAATAGAATTGCAAATCTTTTAAATCTTGAATCATAGAATCATTCATAGCATTTGTATTATGTTCACTCAATAATTCTATGATGCTGGCCAATGTCAATTGTTGTTCCCCAATTCTTTCGACTATTTGCACACTTTGTTTCTGAATATTTAATTCACTTGCTAAATACATTGACTCAATCCACCCACCAGTCAAAATTAATGCCGAGACGACTTTTCTGTCAGAATTTTTTAGGAAATAATCCGTTTGTTTAAAGGCATCAGACAACATTAAAAGCATTGAATCTTGATTGGACAGATTTTTTTCAAATCGAATTATAAACTGCTTATCAAATGCAGCATCTAAGCCTAATTTCGTAGATATTTTTTGTACTGCGGCTAAGTATCTAATTGAATATGAATTTTGATTGTAAAGTGAGGAATAACCTAGATCTGTACCATATACTCCTAAATTCAAAGACCGCTGATATTCAGTTTTATAAGAATCCAAGTACTCAACAGTATTTAACATGGAAGCATTAAAAGGAATAGCTAAGCCTTTTAACAAAATAGACGTTTGTATTGGAGAAGGAATACTGAATATTTTCCCCTCAAAAGCAGTATTCAGCAAACTATTTTGACTTAATACCTCTTCATCTAACTCTTTCGCAATTGGCTCTCCAGAACAAGAAATCAAAAGTGGCAGCGCGACGGCAATTGATAAGAAATAACAATATACTATATTCATAGGATTTTATTAATAAGACTAAAAATAGATATAATTGGTGTATGTCTTGGCATCTCCGAAAAAAAAAAATAAAATTACGAGTTCAAAAAACAGAATAACGTAACTTTGATAAAAAACAATGTACACGAGACCTCGCAGAAATAGAAAAAATACAGTAATTAGAGAGCTTATTCAAGAAACGCATTTATCGACTAATCATTTAATTTTTCCTATTTTCCTTATTGATGGTGAAAATAAAAAAGAAGTGATTGACTCACTACCAAATATTTACAGATGGTCAATTGATTTATTACTAAAAGAAATTGAAGAGTGTTTAGAGCTTGGAATTAGAATATTTGACATTTTCCCTGCTGTTGATGACAATCTGAAAGATTCAATTGCCAGCTATAGTTACCTGACAGATAATTTTTATTTAAAAGGCATTCAGAAAATTAAAGAATGCTTTCCTGAATGTGTTCTTATGAGTGATGTAGCAATGGATCCGTATAGTTCGGATGGTCATGACGGCTTATTTGTCGATGGAGAAATACACAATGACCGAACACTACCCATTTTAGCTAAAATGTCGGTTGCTCAAGCTCAAGCGGGTATTGATATAATTGGGCCATCTGATATGATGGACGGCAGGATAGGTTATATTCGCGAAGAGCTAGATCTAAACGGGTTTAGCGAGACAAGTATTATGTCTTATTGCGCAAAATATGCAAGCGCTTTTTACGGTCCTTTTAGGGATGCATTAAATTCAGCACCTAAATTCGGAGACAAGAAAACATATCAAATGAATCCTGCGAATAAGCGAGAAGCATTAATTGAGGCCGAATTAGATATTTCTGAAGGTGCTGATATGATAATGGTAAAACCGGCAACACTCTACCTTGATGTCATACACACTTTAAAACAAAATTTTGAAACGCCCGTTACGGCTTACAACGTTAGTGGTGAATATGCTATGATTCATGCAGCCGCTCAAAAGGGCTGGTTGAATTACGATGATGCAATGTCAGAAATGCTATTATCCATAAAAAGAGCCGGGGCAGATGGTATTTTAACTTATTTTGCCAAGGATTTCGCAAAATTGGCAAGAAATATGTAAGTAGAATTGAATAAATAGATTAAATTAATTTCATGGACGAGTTTAACATGTATCCGGAAAAACCGAGATTAGAGACGAAGAAAAACAAAAAAAGTGATGGCTTTGGAATGACGATTTTCTCGATTATACTTTTTGTATCCTCTATGCTTTGGTTGTTCTCTGATAGTTTACTTTTTATTTTGTTGCTCGTTTTTGTGTTGTTGTTTCATGAGCTCGGTCATTATTCATTCATGCGATTATATAAATATGAAAATGTTAGAATGCTGTTCATCCCTTTAATGGGAGCATTTGTTCAAGGGATGAAAGAGAAGTATTCTCAATTACAGAGCTTTTTAGTAATAATGGCAGGTCCCATTCCGGGCTTAGCTTTGGGAATACTATTTTTTATATTAGCTCAAAACTATCAGTCTGACTGGATGATGACAATTTCTTTACTTTTCATCTTTTTGAATGGCATCAACTTATTACCTCTCGATCCACTCGATGGCGGACAGCTTTTAAAACTATTAATTAAGCGAAATCAAGACCTATTTCAACTGATTTTAAGCTTAATCACTTCGTTAGGACTGATAATTTTAGGACTTTATATTGACAGTATTGTACTCGCACTATTTGGTTTTCTAATGGCTTTTAGGGTAAGAAATTTCCAACGAAACTATATAATCCGTAAGGATCTCACGAGTCAAAATATTGATTTTGAATCAACTTATGACGAGTTAAATAACAAACAGTATGCAGATATAAAACAAATCGTTCTTAGAAATACACCTGCGCTAGAAAAATTTGTTTCTTTAAATATTGACGACGATGTTGAACCTATTATTGCTTCACAAGTTCGAAATATATTAGTCTCGCCGATGACTCGAGATGCCTCGAAAACGCAACAATTTATAGTCATTTTCATTTGGATTCTCTCTTTTGTTTTGCCTATTTACTTGTTCTTTAATTCAACTTTTGATTGGTATCTAGATGCAATTCAAAATTGGTGATCACGTACGTTTCCTGCATGATGTAGGTTCAGGTATCGTTCTAGAAGTTAAATCTTCTACGATTATACTTGAGGATGAGAATGGATTCGAAATGGAGTACCCGACTTCACATTTGGTACCTAGTATGAATGTTTCTGACGATGAATTATTAGGGAAAATTGAAAATCAATCCAAAATAAATATTTCAATCAATAAGCCTCTTATCACTCCGAAACGGAAAGGGGAAAAGGAATGGAAAATTGACCTACACATGGAGAATTTAGTTGATTCTCATCGCAATATGACCAATCATGAAATCGTGACGATTCAACTGAATCACTTCAAAATGTTTTTAATAAAAGCCGAACAAGCGAAAATTGGTCGGATGTTAATCATCCATGGAGTAGGTACTGGAAAGTTAAAAGGTGAAATAATTCAGTTTGTTAATGGAATGGATGGAACTGAAATATTTGATGCGAACTTTTCAGAATATGGGCGCGGAGCAAGTATCATTGAAAGAAAATACAATATCCGTTAATCTTTTCCGAAGGAATGTACATCGTTATGGTTTTCTTCAATTCCATCCTTAATTTTCTTTATCGCTTTGGTTAAAAGAAATATATCAACAGGAACATTCTTCCCTAACCAGTCCCAACTTTCCCGCTCGCCATCAATGGATAAAGCCATATGATATAACTGATCGAATCCATTGGATTTTAACCAATTTTGAGCCTGAACTTTTCCTTCTGCAGCATTAATCATTGCCATGAGATGCGCATAACCATTATTCATTAGCCAATCTCGAGCGTCATTCTTTAAATATATCGCCTGATTAGCCATAACTAATTCCTTAAAGCCATTTTACAGTAACCATTTGGTAATTTCAACATTTCCCTCAAGAGAATTTGTCCACGCCAATATGATTTTTACTGGATACGAAATGTCTTTCAAAGATTTAACTTCAATAGACTTTTTACCTTTATTTTTATTTCGACTAA